>DASPMN010000109.1:0-3809 GCA_035627035.1 Minisyncoccota bacterium | reverse complement strand
GGCTTGAGGCCGAAGCGCTTGGCTAGGTTGCCGCTTAGGCGAGCATGGCATCTGCCGGCTTCTCCTTTTATGATGTGGGCGATAAGGTATCTCATTTGAATTTATGCTAAGCTCTTCGATATGGAACTGATATTCTTAGATACGGAAACCACTGGATTGGAGAGCGGCCGCTTGATCCAGTTGGCATATAAAAAGAGGGGAGCGGACGGTATCGTGGTTGAGTATTATAAGCCGCCCGTGCCGATTGAGATCGAAGCGATGGCGACTCATCATATTACCGAAAAGATGATTGCCGATAAGCCGTGTTTCAAGGATACGGAAACATGCCGCATGCTCTCGGATCTCTTGCCGCGCTGTGTCGTTATCGCGCATAATGCGAAGTTTGACCTGGGCATCCTTCAAAACGAAGGATTGAGCGCCGGTCCTTACATCTGTACCTATAAGGTTGCACAGGCTCTTTATGACTGCCCGAAGTATAAGCTTCAGTATCTAAGATACCTGTGGAGCATCGAGCTGGAAAACGCTACGGCGCATGATGCCGAAGGAGACGTTTTGGTGCTCGAACGGATCTTTGAAAGAATGCTCCAGGAATATTGCGCCAGCAAAGCGATTAACGAAGAGCAGGCCCTCGAGGATTTCATCAACATATCTTCCCGGCCTTTGCTTTTGAAGAAGCTTGATTTCGGCAAGCATGCCGGCAAGACTTTTGAAGAAATCAAAGCCGCCGATCCTGGCTATCTGTCCTGGCTTTCGACGTTGGCCGACAAGGGGGAGGACTTTCAGCACACGGTACGCCATCATCTCGCGGGCGAGAATGCGGGCGTCTCTCAAGCGATATCTTAGAGCTTAGAAATCAAACAGATCACCAAGGAACCCTTCGCGCTTGTGTTTGCGATAGGGGTGATCGTCTATATGGCGGCCGTGTTTTTGTTCGTAGGCGACGCCGCGTTCTGGCTGCATGGCAGCTGCGCCGCGTTCGATCATTTTGTCCAATTCGCCGCGGTCCAGCCAAACGCCGCGGCACTCTGGGCAATAATCAATCTCGATACCTTGGCGCTCGGTCATTTGCAGTTCGGTGTTGTCTAATGGGCATTTCATAGTTTTGTTTCAACTCTAATGCGCCCAAATGTTCTGTCCGTGAAGGTGAAGGGCTAGGAGGCTGCCTGCGGAGCGGCGTCGTTGGCATGGGTGGAAAGGTAGTAAGCCGAAAGCCGGCGGTAATATTTAGAGTTAAAAGCAAGAATGGTCACGACTAGGCCGACTAAGCCGGCTACGGTGAATACCAAGGCAATGCCGCGGGCCGGTCCGGTACCGAACCAATCGCCGATAAGCTTAGCGCCGAGGCCGGTAGTCATAAAAGGCATAAAGAAAAACTGCGCTAGCGGACCGATTAGAAAAGCGGTCAAGGGGGAAGCGGCCTGTTCGACGCTTTGGGCGAAGCCGAAGACCCGACCTTGGCGTTCGAGAGGGACAACCTTTTGCAGGGTCGTGTGCTCAGCTGCTTCGGCGTAAGGGCCGATCAGAAACCAAATAAAGCAGCCGGCGGCGAGTAAGGCGATCGAGGGCTGGATCGTAAATATACAGCATGTTGACCAGGCGATGATATTCACGACCATGAGCGTTTTGAGCGGATTCTTGCCGAGTCCGGTTTTGGCGATAATAATGCCGCTTAATATAAACGCCGTACTAAGGAATCCGAACAAAAGGCCCCAGGTTTGAACGGAGACGAGGGAGAGGCCGTAAGCATCCATGAGAGCCATGAAAATGCCGCCTAAGAAGTTATTGAAAGTCGTAAAGAAAATGAGAGCAATGAGTCCAGGTATCGACCGAATGATGCGAATCGTGCCTGGAATATCGAGACGCTTCGGCTCAGCTGGACTCCCATCAGGAGAGAGCAAGTGCTTTTCTTCGATCCGGATGAAAGATAGGTGCAGAAAAACGGCGGCGGTGAGGATGATGGCCATAAGCAGGGCATAGAACATGCCGCCCCAGGCAACCAGGAAGCCGCTAATAACCGAGGTGGTAAGGAAGCCGATGCCGGTAACCATGCCGACCAAGCCGTTGGCTTTATCGCGTCGGTCTTCCGGCACGAGAATGGTTACGAGCGTCGCTAGGGAGATGGTGCGGATATTTCCCACTAGCACGCCGACCATGAGAATTAATATGAAGGCCCACAGTGCAGGGTTCCCAACTGCGGCAAAGGTGCCGGGTTCAGCGGTCTGGTAAAGCAAAAAAGCTGCAGTGTAGAAGGCGAAGGAAACCGTACTTGAGCCGAGCATGACCTGCTTTTTGTGATGATGGTCTACGATTCCGCCGAACCAGAATCCGGAAGCTGCGGTAAGGACAAGGTAGATGCCGGCGATCATGCCGGTTACGAATACTGACTGCGTTTGGAGAAAGGCGTAAAAAGTAAGCGCGAACCAGACGGTGTAATTCGTGATGGAAGCGATAAGGTTGTTGCCCAAGACATGATAAAAAGTCCTCATTGTTTGATGGTTATTCCAGTCAAGTAGTATGACTCTACCCTAAAAGGCTCAATCTGGAAAGACAAAGAGGGAAGACTTTCTAACTAAAGTCCGAGTATTTCCGCCAGGTCTCCTACGGCGAGGGTTCCCCAGAGAACCAGGAAACCGAAGATGATCCGTGCAGCGTAGGGGATCGCAAAACCCGTCTTCTTCTTAAGGAGAGTATTTACCGCAGGTAGGTAAAAGACTGAGATAAGAAGATAGAAAGATCCTGGAACCGGGTGGACCAAAATCAAATTCAGCACGCCGGTCACTATGAAAATAATACTAAATAGCCAGCTGATGGCGTTCAAGAAACGCTCGGAGGTGCTTGGGTTTGCGGTGTTCATTTAACGAGGGCGGACTTCCGCGTCACAGCTGATAAAAGATTCTGCGGATACTCCTCGATCGAGGACGCATAGTCCGCCGGCTACCATCTTGCTCAGCAGACCCACTGCTAGTTGTGTCCAAATGAGGAGGAATCCTGCTAGGATTGCGGCCGCGACGGCGGTCCGGTATTTCTTTTCTGTCTTTCTTATGGCGAAATCGAGCGTAAGGCCTGTACCAAAGATGAGAGTGCCCATGAGGACAAAATCGCCCAGAGTCCAAGGCCATCTGCCTACAAGAGGGATGAGCAGGATAGACGCGGTTACAAGAGCGATGCGGATAATTTTATTTTGCATAGTGATATGATTTAGCTTTTAATGCATATTGTCTATTTTTAGAATCATACTAAATATAGTATGAATTTCAATAATAATATATTGACAAACGATAAGTCAAGGCTTATGATGGTAGTATCAATAAATAAAATATCGTATGAAACAAGGATCGACGATTTTTCTAAGAGTAGTAATTTTTCTTATCGGCCTAGGCGCGTTAGCTTTCTGCCTCTTTGCGCTGCCGCGGGCAATCATGGCGGAATTGGCTGGTGATTTTGATTACGGTCCGATTTTCCTGGGTATGTACGTATCGGCGGTGCCGTTTTTCGGAGCGCTGTATCAGTCCTTGAGGCTGCTTGGCTATATCGACAAGAATGCCGCCTTTTCAGAATTGTCAGTGAAGGCTTTGAAGAATATAAAATACTGCGGGCTTACGATCAGCGGGCTGTATGCGGCCGGCATGCCATACATTTTTTACGTAGCTGATCGCGACGATGCGCCGGGAGTTGTCGCTGTCGGGCTCGTTATCGTTTTTGCTTCCTTTGTGGTCGCTGTCTTTGCTGCCGTTTTAGAGAAGCTCCTGCGGAATGCTATCGATATCAAAGCGGAGAATGACTTAACCGTTTAAGCGAAACATATGGCG
>DASPMN010000108.1:0-4133 GCA_035627035.1 Minisyncoccota bacterium | reverse complement strand
CATCGTCTTGGCTGCAGCATTGGCTTTCGGACTCGGCGGGCGCGAAATCGCAGGCCGATGGTTACAGAATCTCTCTCACCGCTAGCCTACTCTGACTTCCATACAAAAACGCCCTCTAAACGAGGGCGTTTTTGTATCCTGTCGGGACGCCGGGATTCGAACCCGGAGTCGCACGAACCCGAATCGTGCATGTTAGCCGTTACACCACGTCCCGTTTTGTTTTACTCTAACAAAAAGAGTTTCATTTTGCGAATCCATGCTTCAATGCCGAGTTTGGTATATAATAATCTCAGTCATGCTTTCAGAAAAACTAAAAAAGATAACAAAAGGCGAAATAATCGATGCGCCGGAGGAGCTAAAAACATACAGTCGCGATGCTTCCATTTTCGAACTGACGCCAGAAGTCGTTGTCGCCCCGAAAGACGCTAACGACTTGCAAAAACTTGTCCTGTTCGCAAGCGAAGAGCGGCGGGCTGGCAATGAAATTTCTTTGACCGCCCGAGCGGCCGGAACCTGCATGAGCGGCGGCTCGCTTTCTGAATCAATCGTTCTTGATTTCAAGCCTCACTTTAACCGACTTATTTCCATCGACGCCAACAGCTGCGCCGTCGAACCGGGGATGTACTTCCGCGACCTGGAAACCAGGCTCAAAGAAAAAAACCTGCTTCTCCCCTCTTTTCCAGCCTCCCGCGGACTCTGCACCATCGGCGGCATGGTCGCCAACAATTCAGCTGGCGAAAAAACCCTGTCATACGGCCAAACTGCTAATTTTGTCACCCGCCTAAAAATGGTTGCCAGCAACGGCCAAGAATACGTTTTTGAACCTCTAATGCCAGAAGCCCTGGAAGCAAAGTGCCGGCTTAATACCTTTGAAGGAGTCATCTACCGAGATATTCAGCGGCTGATCGATAAAAATCGCCCGGCCATTCTTAAGGCCAAGCCGCACACCAGCAAGAATTCTTCCGGCTACGCCCTGTGGGACGTTGAGCACGACGGTCTTTTTGACATCACGAAAATCCTAGTCGGCTCCCAAGGGACCCTGGGCCTCATAACCGAAATCACCCTTCGATTAGAGAAGATAAAGCCTTATACCCATACAGTAGCCATTTTCCTCTATGACCTAGAAAAGCTCGTAGAGACCATCGAGGTCGTCTTAGCTCAAGACCCGGAAGCTTTCGAATGCTACGACGACCAGACCCTCCGCCTCGCCCTTAAGTATTTGCCTGAAAAAATGCAGGAGCTAAAGAACGGATGGCCGGACTTCTCTCGGGTTACCGGCGAAATGCTTCCGCGACTAACCTTGTTGGCGGAAATTTCTTCAGAAAATATCACCGAACTCCACCGCAAGCTTAGCGATTTAACAGCCAAGCTCGATGACTATGGTTTGACCTATCGCATTGCTAGCTCCCCCAAAGAAGCCGACGCTTTTTGGAGCGTCCGCCATGAAAGTTTCAATCTTCTAAGGCTGCACGCTGATCATATGCAATGCGCTCCTTTTATAGACGATATTATCGTCAGCCCGGAATATCTGCCTAAGTTCCTGCCCGAACTGCAGGCAATTCTCGACGCCTACAAAGATATCATTACCTACACCGTAGCCGGCCATATTGGCGATGGAAACTTCCACATCCTTCCCCTGATCGACATCGAGAGTGAGAAAACCAGGCTGGCAATTCCCAAAATTATGGATGAGGTTTTTGCTTTGGTAAAAAAATATAAAGGCTCAACAGCCGCCGAACACAACGACGGCCTGATTCGCGGCCACTATCTGCCTACCATGTTCGGAGAAGAAATATCGGATCTTTTCCGCCAGGTAAAGCACATATTCGATCCTGAAGGGATCTTCAATCCCCACAAAAAGACCGCCGCTACGGCCGAGTACAGCTTTAAGCATCTGAAAACCAGCAACGAGAGCATGATTAAATAAAAATGTCCCCAGAATGGGGACATTTTTATTCTAAGAAAGAATCATTTGCCGACAGGACTCGTCACACCAAGCCCTTCCTTCTTCATCTCGGCAGGCAGAACAACACAAGAAATGACGATGACAGCCAGGATCCGCACAGTCAGCATATGTTTCGCATAAGGATTCACACTTGTCGCAACGGCCAACAATTTCTCGATTAGGATCATTCAAGTCAAATCCCATAGTTACTCGGCCATCAAAAACGTACAACTGGCCTTTGAAATCCTGATTAGGGTACTTTTCCATATACGATACGATGCCTCCATCAAGCTGATAGACTTCCTCAAAGCCCTCCTTAACCAGATAGCCCGAGGCTTTTTCGCAACGGACGCCACCTGTGCAAACAGTCAATATCGGCTCTTTTACGAGGGGCTTAAGCTCGTCAACGACCTTAGGCAAATCACGGAAATTGCCAAGATCAGGCAGGACAGAACCCTCAAAATGGCCGACGGCATGCTCGTAGCCATTGCGCATGTCGACAATATGGAATTTCTTGCCGCTCTTTATCCATTCCCGAAGCTCTTCAGGCTTCAGGCGTTTGCCGGTAACCTGGTTAGGATCGACATCATTTTCCTTACCCAAATGCAGGCTAACTATCTCTGGTCTAACCTTAACAGACAGCTTAGGAAAAGCACTGCCGGTTCCCTCGCTTTTCTTGAGGTGGATGCCGGCGAAGCGAGGATCGCTTGCCAGCTCGCGCCAGTACGCCTCAGTATCAGCCGTCTTGCCCTCCAAAGTGGCATTGATCCCCTCCTGGGCGATTATGATGCGCCCCTTAAGAGCAAGTCGCTCGCAAAGTTCCTTTTGCCAAAGTCGGACAGCCTCAGGATCTTCAATTTTTACGTATTTATAGAATAGAAGGATAGTGTAGTCAGAGTTCATAGAAACTATTTATAACACATCAAACGTCAAATAAAAAAGGCCGCTCGAAAGCGTGCCTCCTTTTTCAACTCCGTATACTAGACCGAAAGGTAGATAGTTTTCCCTTGCAGAAACGCCACGTCTTCTGGCAATTCTGAGGGAAGAATCTCCAAGAGTGGTATGCCGGCGGCCGGCTCGCCAATCTCAACAATCTCCAAACGAACTCCCGGGAGTACGGTTTCTTGATTTTGTTTAACAGCCTCAACAACCGAGGTCAACAAAGAGGGGCTTTTTTCTAGCACGCCTATCTCATTTCCTTCAGGTAATTTTTCCTTTGACATAATAACACGTAAATTAATTAAAGTCAACCGATTAGCCCTAGGTGGCGTTTCAGTTCGATTTCGTATGCACGCAAAGATTTATCATCGTCCAGATAAGGCTCGCGACGCGCCGTATTAGCCCAAGAAGGGTCTTCGTAAGGATTATCATCGTGAGAAAAGCAAATTCTAGACTGCCCCCAATCAATAACCACAGGATTCCCTGTTTTCCAATCAATCATTAGGTTTCCATTGTGAAGATCTCTGTGGTAAAGGTTTTGCTCATGAGCTCTTCTTACCTGATCCCTAAGACTTTCCATAAAACGCTCTAAATCAAAGTTTTCCGGCAACTCCCTTTTACCAACCACCACCTGATCAAGCGTGTAACCAAAAATTCTTTCCATCCCCAAATAGCTGACCAAATTAGACCCAGCATCCCCTTCTGCGTTTTCGTGCTCGATCTCAATAGTAAAAAACGGCAAAGGGGTTCGAACACCCGCCCGGCGAGCTTCTTCCATCATGTGCATCTCCCGTGCCAAATTATTAAAAGGCCGGTTCTCCGCTCTTAGTGTCGGGCGGTACTGCTTTAAACAGAAAGCAACGTCATCCTTATCTTCAAATGTAGTAACAAATGCCGAAACACCAACACCCAGTTCAGCTGGGTTCTCCTTGATCGCCTCAATAGCCTTATGGGTTATTCTAAGTTGGCGTTCTTTTTCCAACTCATTTCCAACCTCCGCTAATTCTATTTTTGACTGCTCTAAAGACATACTATCGGGACGCCGGGATTCGAACCCGGAGTCACCTGTTCCCAAAACAGGCATGTTAGCCGTTACACCACGTCCCGTTACGTAACATGGCCACTATACCACCATAAACCGCCGAATTCAATTTATTTTCCGACCGTTTCATGATTAACCAGTCATTCTGCCGGACTTAGCGGACATCTAAAGCTCATTCTCGTTCGACCCATTAAAGACCTGTGTATA
>DASPMN010000107.1:0-3835 GCA_035627035.1 Minisyncoccota bacterium | reverse complement strand
GGGTTCTCCTTGGACTGTTACCGGTTACGGTTTCGGCCCCGGCGAAGAAGTCGGCTTCATGGTCGGATCTCAGACCGCTGGCACGGCAAGAGCTGACTCCAATGGCAACTTCGTTTACGAAACAACCATGCCCGTTACTCCATCCGGCGCTCAGACTCTGGTCGCTAAAGGCGTTTCAAGCGGCACGACTGCTTCCGCTGGCTATACCGTCGCAGAGGTCTACCCGGGCCTAGCTCTCGGGACTTATGCCGGCGCGCCGGGTGAGAGTATAACCTTCATCGGTTCAGGTTACTTGCCTAATGAGCCAATCCAAATCCTGACTGACCGGACGGGCGCTGAGGCTGTGCATTCTTTCACGGCTGATGCTTCAGGCTCCTTCTCGAACGGCGGCTGGCTGGTGCCGAACGACTTTGCTGCCGGCGAACTGTCTCTTACGATCAAAGGCCTGCACAGCTTTACCGAGAAGACGATTGTCTATTACGTAACCGGACGCTAAGGGCTTCATCCCCCTTTAATGGAGCAAGAGTAAACTGGAAGTATTATTAGCCTTAATTGATCCACCTATATGGCTACTACCTACACTTCAGCTGAAGAACGTTCCCGAATGGACTCACGCATGGGAGAGAAGGAACAAGAAGGAATGAAAATATTGCCAATCATCCTTTTGGCCGCTCTCTTGGGATTAGGCGCTTGGGCTTTGTCTCAAATGAGCGACGACGCAGCATCTGTTAATACGGCCGGAACCTCTCCAACCGTTCAGCAAGGAACCGATTCTATTGCTCAATAGCCCCCATAACAAAACCGCCCAGATGGGCGGTTTTGTTATGGGGGCTTAACCAGCGAAGTCATCCGCCATCTCCCCGGTCTTGTTGTCTTCGTCGACGGCGCCGCCGAGGACTTCCTGGTGATGTTCGTCGAGGCAGTCGCAGGTCTTGAGTTCTTGGCCCTGGTGCGAACAGCCGGCTGCTTGGCAATAGCCGACATATTCACTGGTTCCTCGGCAGCTGCCGTCGCATACGTAGTGTGACATGATGTATTGTTAGTTAGCTTACGTTTCTAATTTTAGCCCCTCTTGGGGATTAAGCAACCAAGGTTCCAACGTTTTCGCCTTCGATGATGCGCTGGATGTTGCCTGGCTTTAGGCTGAAGATCCTGATCGGCAGCTTCTGTTCCATCGCTAAGGAAATGGCGGCATTGTCCATGACGGAAATAGACTGATTTTTCAGAGCTTCATGGTGGCTGAGGTTTTCAAGTTTTTCGGCGTCCTCGTGTTTGTGCGGGTCTTTGGTATAGACGCCGTCGACCTTGGTCGCTTTCAGGACAAGGTCGCATTCAAGCTCCAAGGCGGCGGAGACGGCAGCGGTGTCAGTCGTAACGAACGGGTTGCCGGTGCCGCCGGCGATGATGACAATCCTCCCCTTTTCTAGGTGGCGAATAGCCCGCCGGCGGATATATGGTTCAGCGACGCTGTTCATCGTCAGGCGGCTTTGGAGGCGGGCCGGCTGATGGTGATATTCCATCAGGTCGACAAGGGCCATGCCGTTGATGACGGTCGCCAGCATGCCCATATAGTCAGCAGTGGCCCGTTCGATCGTGTGTTCCTCCTTGGCTAAAGTGGCTCCCCGCAAAAAATTACCGCCACCGACGACGATGGCGATTTGAGTCTGAGTGCTGGATACGACCTGTTTTAACTCCTGAGCCAAATCGGTCAGGAAGTCCATATCAATACCGAACGGTTTGCCGCCGGCGAATTGTTCGCCAGAGAGCTTGAGAAGGATTCGTTTGTTGTGCATATCCTTAATGTACGCACAGATTAGACTTTTAACAAGTAGATCTTTACCGTTCCGTATTTCGGGTGGTTCTCTCTGATCGGTTGAGTACAAAAAAAACCGCCCAGGCAGCGAGCGGTTCTCGTTACAGGGGCGGAATATCTTTTAAGCAGGTGCGCGAAGTTCGGTCGGGTTGACCAATCTGCGGATAGTGCCTCGGTCGCCTGACTCAAAGTCGACCCGAAGATCGCCAGCCTTGCTGCGAACAACGATACCTGCCGTTCCGGAAGTCGGCAAATGCTCGTCCCTCCCCAGTTCGTTGTGAGAAAAAAAGACGATATCTTCTTCTTGGAACTGATTCTTGTATTTCTGGATCCCCCGGGCGGGGAGGTTGGCCAGCTTCCGAGGATTGACATATTCTTCTTGGAATCGGCTTATCGCCCACTCAATGGGATTAGATTGATCCCAGTGGCGGTAAGCGCCATCCCAGAGGCGGAAACCGTCAGGTAGTGATTCTTCCTGTTCAAGCCATTGGCGGAAGGTCAATCCGTTGCGACGATCGGAATCGAGCAATTTAGTACGCTCCTAAATTAGGATGATCTGCTGTTTTTATACTATAAAATACATAAAAAGTCAATAAGAACTAGAGAACAAAAAAACACCTTTGTGGGTGTTTTTTTTGTAGTTACTATCGCTTGCTACATAAAGGGCCGTCCTCAACACTCCGCAAACAAAAAAGCCCCTATTTCTAGGGGCTTTTTTGTAATTTCTATATAAGTTAGCGCTTAGACCGCTGGGGCGTGCGTCTGTCCTTTTTGGACTATCGCTTGCTCCACTGCGGGCTCTTGCGGGCCTTCTTGAGACCGAACTTGCGTCGTTCCTTGGCGCGAGCATCGCGGGTCAGGAGCTTGGCTTTCTTTAGGGTTGGGCGCAGTTCTTCTTTGAAAGTCGAGATAGCGCGAGCTAGACCATGTGAGAGGGCTTCGGCCTGAGAGTGGATGCCACCGCCAGTAATGAGGGCGGTAATGACAAATGCACCTTCCATTTCAGAAACAACCAGAGGTTCGCCAGCCGTCTTCTGCAGCTCGGTAGTCGGGAAATAGTCTTCGAATGGGCGGTCGTTAACCGTAATGCCGCCTTTGCTCTGGGTCGGCGTGATGCGGACGCGCGCTACCGAAGTTTTCCGGCGGCCGACTGATTGAGTGTATTTTTCCTTGGTGGCAGACATGATTATTCAGTAACGATTAAGTTTTTCATCATAACAGGCTTGAGCTTGTTGTCCGGCAGCATGCCGTGAACGGCTTTGCGCATGATCTCAGAAAAGCCCTTCTTGGAAACAACATGCTCGACGGTTTGATAGCGCATGCCGCCCGGATGACCGGTGTAATGCTTGTAGTATTTGTCAGTAAACTTAGCTCCCGTCAGTTTAATCTTGGCGGCATTCTGGACGGTCACTTTGACCTTTGGAGCGATGTGGTTTGCGAAAGAAGGCTGATCTTTACCGCGCAGGAAATTAGCAGCTTCGGTGGCTACGCGTCCAAGCGATCGTCCTGTTGCGTCAATTGTATATTCTCTGGTGGTCATGGTATTAAACAAGTTCGATTATGGCCATCGGGCTAGCGTCGCCGGTACGGCGTGGCAGCTTAACGATGCGGGTGTAACCACCCGGACGGTCGCTAAAGCGCGGTGCGACCTTGAACAGCGCCTCTGCGCGGTCCTGCGTTCCCAGCTCGGAAACCACCAAACGGCGAGATACGACGCTGTCAGTCTTAGCCTTGGTGATGAGCTTCTCCACGAATGGGCGGAGCTCCTTGGCTTTTGCTTCGGTAGTCGTAATACGACCATGCAGGATGAGGCCTTCAGCTAAGGAGCGCAAAAGAGCGCGGCGCTGGTCAGCTGGTCGTCCAAATTTTCGATTGTGGTTATTGTGCCGCATGGTTGTTATACGAGTGCTTTACTACTTTAATACAATTCCAAAATTACTCAAGGCCTTCTTGATTTCCTGAACGCCTTTGTCGCCAAGACCGTCGATCTCGAGAAGGTCTTCTTCCTTCTTGCGGGCCAAG
>DASPMN010000106.1:0-5482 GCA_035627035.1 Minisyncoccota bacterium | reverse complement strand
TTCAACTTCAATTGCGAGACGATCGAATTGGTAGGCGAAGGGGCGCTCAAAGCCGCCTATGAAAAACTGAAAGCCAAGCTTGAGGCCGAAGGCGTATTCGACCCAACCAAGAAGCGTCCGTTGCCTGAGTATCCGCATAAGATCGGGCTCATCACTTCCAACAAGGGCGATGCGATCCATGACTTCACCAGCAACCTCGGCAAGTACGGCTACGCGGTCAAATTCCTCGATTCCCGCGTCGAAGGCCAGCAGGCGGTCAAGGACTTGCTGGAAGCGGTCGAATACTTCAAGGATCAGGACATCGACGTCCTGGTGCTTGTCCGCGGGGGCGGCGCTTGGGAGGCCTTGCAGGCCTACAATAATGAGATGCTGGTGCGGGCAGTGCGAGATTTCCCGAAGCCTGTGCTGGTCGGCGTCGGCCATGAGAAAGACGTGACGCTGGTCGCTTTGGCGGCTGATCTCATGGTATCGACGCCGACAGCGACCGCCAAGGCCCTTAACCGCTCCTGGGATCATGCGGCCGCGCAGGTCAGGCTGGCCGAAGGGCAGATTGTCGCTCGCTTCGCCGATATGCTAGTAATGGTAGAGCGGCAGACTCATCAGGCGACGCAGGCGATCGAAATGTACTTCCGCCGCATCTTTGAAGGCTTCCGCCGGGCAGAGGTATCCTTGGAATCTCACGCGCTTCATTTCGGTCGCGGCATCGAGGAACACCTGGTCAGGCTGCGGGAAAATTATCAGACCCTCGTTCGCGGCTGGAAGCGAATGGCCAGCGAGACGGGCGAGCGAATCGGCCGTTTCGAAGAGACATTGATCCTTCACGATCCTGAGCGGCCGCTTCGGCTAGGCTACAGTATTGTCCGTACGAGCGGGAAAATTATCAAAAGCATCAAGGATATCACGCTGGGAGAACCGATCGACGTCCGGGTTTCCGACGGTACGATTCGGGCGGATATCGTGGCATTTAAGAACGTAAACTATGAAGGGAAATAATTTAAGCGAATCGCTCAAGAAATTGGATGAGATTGTCAGCTGGTTCAATGACCAGAAGCAACCAGACCTTGAAGCCGGATTGGAAAAGATGAAAGAGGGCGTCGAACTTATAAAACAGAGCAAGAGCCGCTTGAAAGAGATCGAAAACGAGTTCGAAGAAGTTCAGAAAAGCTTAACGAAGGAGGTAGAAAATTAACTATATATGGATACTAAAAAACCTGAGACTGACCGCCAGGATGAATGGCGAGAAAAATTGACCGCTGAAGAATATGCCGTTATGCGGGGTCAGGGGACGGAAACCCCGTTTACCGGCAAATACTGGAACGAGCACGGCCGAGGCGTTTATACCTGCCGCGGCTGCGGAACGGCGCTGTTTTCTTCGGAAACTAAATTCGATTCCGGTACCGGCTGGCCATCTTTCGAAGAGCCGACCAATGCTGAGCGCATCGAACTGCGCCGCGATACGAGCCATGACATGATCAGGACCGAGGCTATCTGTAAAAAATGCGGCGCCCATCTGGGGCACGTCTTTGACGATTGGACCACGTCAAGCGGCAAGCGCTATTGCATAAATTCGGTCTGCCTCGACTTGGAAAAACCGGAAAAAGGCCTCTAAGCTCGGCTTTTCTTCATGAGGTTGTGCTATGATAATGGGCACTAGTCCTTATCAACATAGCGTTTTTTCTATGAAATATCATAATCCCGACCTGGCTCTGCTTCTTTTGCGCCTAGGGTTGTCTGTAGTGTTCCTCGGCCATGGTATCGCTAAATTAAATGACCTGCCGGGTACTGTGGCTTACTTTGCCGCCCTTGGCCTGCCGGCTGTGATGGCTTATTTTATCGCAGTCTTGGAGACCGTGGCCGGTGCGGCTGTCCTCATGGGCGTCTTCACTAGGCTCTCCGCGCTGGGTTTGGCCGCGACTATGGTCGGGGCGATCGTTACGACCAAGGGCCAGGGCGGCATCGGCAGTTTTGAATTTGAATTCATTCTGCTTATCGTCTCGCTGGCGCTCGCCTTGATCGGCCCTGGTAAGTACGCCGTTAAACGCTAATCATAATTTTATGGCTACCAACGAACATGCCCATCGTCTGCAACTGACCTTCTTTGCCTTTATCGCTTTGATCGTCCTGGTGCTCAATTTCTTTATTTTCTTGCCATACGCTTCCGTTCTTTTCTTGGCCGGAGTATTCGCCATCGTTTTCCGGCCGATTTTCGGATACTTGAACGAAAAGATGAAAGGCCGCCGGGTCCCTGCGTCGATTTTGACCGTCGGCCTGATTTTTATCACGATCCTTTTGCCGGTAATCCTGCTCGGCTTTTTGGTGTTCCAACAGGCCAGCGATGTCTATCTTAAATTAGCCAATCAGGAAGTCGGCTCTTTGCTCGAGTCCAAGTGGTCCGTCGTCCAGGATCAGATCCAGACGATCGCGCCGAACGCGTCGCTTGAGCTCGAGGGCTATATCCGCCAAGGCCTGAGCCTGTTGGTCAGCCACCTTGATACGTTCTTTTCCGGCCTGCTGAAGACCGTATTCAGCTTCTTTCTTTTGATGTTGGGCCTGTTCTATCTTTTCAAAGACGGCGATCAGATCAAGCAACGCTTGATCAAGCTTAGTCCGCTGCAGAACGTGCACGACCGTGAAATTTTCAAGCGAGTGGAGATAAGTATCAATTCCGTCGTTCGCGGCTTTATCGTCGTTGCCGTAGTGCAGGGCATTTTGACCGGTATCGGCTTTGCCATCTTTGGTATTCCGGCACCGGTTCTCTGGGGCCTGGTGGCCAGCATTGCCGCCCTCGTGCCGTCAGTCGGTACCGCTTTGGTGATTGCGCCGGGCGTTCTGTATCTGTTCTGGAGCGGCCAGACGTTCGCGGCTGTCGGCCTCTTGGTTTGGGGTGTGCTGGCTGTCGGCTTGGTGGATAACATTCTTGGCCCGATCCTGATGCGCCGGGGGACGGCGATCCACCCCTTCGTCATTCTCTTGTCCGTCCTGGGCGGCGTGGCCCTGCTCGGTCCGATCGGCTTTCTGGCCGGCCCGGTCTTTGTCAGCCTGCTGATCGCCTTGTTTGATATGGCGCCGGTGATCATGCAGAAAGAAAACGGACAATAGCCTATGGAATTGACTGACGCTTTTATCCTCGGCGTTGTCGAGGGCCTTACAGAGTTTCTGCCCATATCTTCGACCGCTCATTTGCTGTTAACCGAGCGGCTCTTGAACGTACCAGCTGACGCTTTCTCTTCGTTCTTCGTAATCGGCATCCAGCTCGGCGCTATTGCGGCCGTGCTTAACGTCTACTGGCGCACCTTGCTAGAGGATTTTACGATCTGGAAGAAGATCGCTGCGGCGTTCGTACCGACGGCCCTGATCGGCTTGGCTCTGCACTCTTACGTAAAAGCCTACCTCTTTGCCAGCTTGCCGGTAATCGCCTGGGCGCTTTTCTTGGGCGGCTTCGTGCTTTTAGCAGCTGAATCACTTCTTAAGCATCGGAAAAAAGCCGGCGAGGAGTCGACGGATGTCAGCTATCGGCAGGCGATGATGATCGGCTTGTTCCAGTCCCTGGCCATAGTGCCGGGCGTTTCCCGGGCCGCTGCGACGGTTATCGGCGGCATGTCATTGGGCATCAGCCGGCGGGCTATCATTCAGTTCTCTTTCTTGCTGGCTGTACCAACTATGCTCGCGGCAACCGCCCTCGATCTTCTGAAAAGCGAGCTTTCTTTTTCCGCTTCCCAGTGGGGGCTATTCGCCGTCGGGTTTATAACCGCTTGGCTGGTAGCCGTGGGGGCTATAAAATTCCTGCTGCATTTCATTGAGCAGCATACGTTTGCGGTTTTCGGTTTTTACCGGATTGCTTTAGGGCTCGCGCTTCTTTTGTTCTTCGTTTAGCGCAAGCAGGAAGGAGCTTTCGGCAGGCCTAGGAAGGTTTCGATCGAGCGACAGACGAGCTCAAGCGACGATTGCTTGGTCAAGACGTGATCCTCTTCAGGGATGGCGATGAATTCGACGTTGTTGCCGGGGAGGGCGCGATAGAGGAAGTCGGCCTGGTCGACGGGTACGGAATTGTCCATCTGGCCGTGAATGAGGAGAACTTTTTTGGCGCTTAGGGCTTTCGCGTTCTTTACGATCGAGGCCTGTTCCAAGAGGGCGTTCATGGAACCGGTCGGGCTGTTGAAGTGCGTTTTGAAGATGGTGTCAGGCAATTTTTCGATCAGGAACTGCCAGTCGGTAACGCCGGCGATCGAGATCGCGCCGGCAAAGAGAGCCGGCTTGTCTGCGGCCGCTTTCAAGGCGAGATAGCCGCCGTAGCTGTTGCCGATCGGATAAATTTTTGAAATGGTGTAGCGGTTCTTCAGCGCGGTTACCGCATCGGTAACGTCTTTGACGTCGATTTTGCCGACATTGTATTGAAGCGATTCGGCGAAGGGGCGGCCGTAACCATAGCTGCCATGGTAATCCAGTTTGACGACCAGGTAGCCGCGCTGGCGGAAGCTCTCCAGGGTCTGATCATAGACGCCATAGCTGCCGTACGGGTGATAGCCGATACTGGTTTGGCGGTAAGGTCCGCCATGGAGCCACAAGAGGAGCGGATAGGCTTTTGCGGCGGAGAAATTGTCCGGCTTGAGAACGACAGCGTTAAGGCCGGCCAGAGTGATCGGTTCCTGAACTGGCTCAACGGTTGCGATCGGAGCATTCCTGTCGAAGGAAGGAGTTTTGACGGTTTTCAAAACTGGATCATAGAACGCTATTTCAGAAATATTGTTTTTTGTCCGGCTGAAGGAAACGTATGACCCGATGCGCTTGAGCGGCGTGCCGTAGTTGGCGTCAGAAATCTTGGTCGCGGTCTCGGCGGAGAAATCGTATGCATGCAAGGCCCAGCGCAGCGGATGTTCGCGGTTAGCGGTAAACAACAAGCGATTATCGTCAACGAAGAGAAAATCGCTTACGGAGTAGGGGCGAGTCATGAGCCGCTCGCTTTTGACCGGGTCTGACAGTTTGGTCAGGTCGATTGCATAAAGGGAAGGATGGCCGTCCTTGTCGTCCAGGTAAACGAGTTTGGTTTCGGACGGATTGAAGGCGAACAGCTTGTATTCCTCGCTCAACAGGTCCCAGTAGGCAAGGCGGCTTTCGATGGTATAGATCTTGCCGGTAGTCGTATCGGATACGCTGAACACTCGCTTGGGATCTTTGCTGGTAGCGGCTTTGTAGGTTGCGACGAAGCGCCCGCTCCGGCTGGTGGCCCGGAGGCCCTCCTCGGCGGGCTTGGACGGCGTCGTGGTGGCGATAATCGGCAAGGTGGGCGTCGTGGTGCCGTAATAGCGGCAGGCGAGGGTGCTTGTGCCGCAAAGGTGGTAGTTGGCGCTCTCCAGGGTCTTGTAACGGAGAACGAACGAGTCTTGGTTTTTTTCAGTAATCGATCCGTAGATAGGCGTAGCGGCATGAGAGGCTCCAGCTGCCGAAAGAAGAGCGAAGGAGAAGATGAAGAGTCTTTTCATGA
>DASPMN010000105.1:0-4617 GCA_035627035.1 Minisyncoccota bacterium | reverse complement strand
ACAACCGCATCCTAGGATGCGGTTGTTTCCTTTTCATTTTGACCTCAGCATTTTATACTAGGGATATGGCCTTTACTGATCCGCAGGCAAACTTAGCAATTCTACAATTAGAGCCCGGAATGCACGTTGCTGATTTCGGTTGCGGAACCGGCGCTTACGCGCTGTTAGCGGCTGACTTGGTCGGACCTCATGGCGTTGTGTATACCGTGGATGTCCAGAAAGAATTGCTTGAAGCTCTGAAAGCCGAAGCGGTGCGGCGGGGAATAAAAAATGTTGAGGTCGTCTGGGGGGATATTGAGCGGACGCACGGCACCAAGCTGGCTGACGGACTTGTCGACGCGGTCATCTTTTCTAATGTCCTTTTTCAAACGTCGGCCAAGTATCAGGCCGTCTCGGAGGCGCGGCGCATCTTGAAACCAGGCGGCAAGGTTCTGGTAATAGATTGGTCTGATAGCTTTGGGGGTCTTGGTCCTCACCCTGACCATGTTTCTAAAGAAGAAGACGTCGAAGCTGTATTTGTCGAAGCCGGTTTTTCCAAGCGAAAACGCTTCGACGCGGGCGATCATCATTTTGGTTTTCTTTTCATTAAATAAATTTTTCTAATCGCATGAATTTAAACAGCTTTCAGACGGTGGTGCTCCTCATTTTCGGAGGACTGCTGGTGGTGGCTATTTTGATGTTTTCCGGCGTGATTCCCGGTTACAAAAAGGCTTCTCAATCGGCTGGCCAGACGGTTGTTGTATGGGGAACTTTGCCGCAAAATGCCGCTCGGACAGCTTTGCTTGAGACGGCTGAGGTCCAGGGGGTTAATTTTTCCTTTGCGTACGTGGAAAAAGATCCGCAGACCTTCGAAGCGGATTTCGTGAACGCTTTAGCGAAGGGTACGGGTCCTGACCTGGTCTTGCTGCCTGATCATTTGGTTGTCCGGCAGCGGGATAAATTGACGCCGGTGAGCTATCAGAGCCTTCCGGCTCGTGATTTTCGCGACCGCTTTGTCTCTTCCGGCGATATCTACTTGTCCCCGGAAGGTTCATTGAGCCTGCCGCTCTTGATCGACCCCTTGGTGATGTATATTAACCGGGATATTCTGACTGACGCTGCTGTTGCGCAAATCCCTGAACTTTGGTCGGAATTCGTTATGCCGGAAAGCAACTTTACGACCAAAGTTTCATTGGTCGATGTTGCGAGTAATAACATAGTGCGAAGCGCGGTGAGCTTTGGTACGGCCAATAATGTGGAACATGCCAAAGACATTATCTCTCTACTTATGATTCAAGCGGGGAATCCTATTATCCGTCTGGGAGACAACGGGGCTCAGGAATTAGTATTCGGCCAAAGCTTAGGCTTGGCCGACCTTCCGGCGGTCGCCGCTCTTTCTTTTTATACCCAGTTCGCTGACCCAGAAAAAGTCTCTTATACCTGGAACACCGCCATGCCCGATGCGAAAGAGTTCTTCAGCTCAGGCCGGTCAGCTGCTTATTTTGGCTACGCTAGCGAGCTGGCCGAGCTAAAAAGGAAGAACCCCCACTTGGCTCTTGACGTTGCCATAGTCCCCCAGCGCACCAAAGCCGAACAGCGAACCTATGGCCGCATTCTCGGCGTTTCTATCGTGAAAAATTCCCGCCGCCAGGCCTCGGCTCTTCAGGGCGCTTTGGCTATTTCCAGCAAGGAGGGGGTGAAGAGGCTGTCCGCGGTCGCGGCTCTGCCACCGGCTCGTCGAGACCTGCTGGTTGCCGAGCCGAGTGATCCGTTTCAGATCGTCTTGCATCGCAGCGCTCTTGTAAGCCGCGCTTGGCTTGATCCAGACCCTCAAGAAACAACCGCCATCTTCAAGCGGATGATCGAGTCCGTTACTATCGGGAAAGCCAAGCCGACTGATGCCGTAGTTCGAGCGACTGATGAATTTGCCCGTTTAATGCCATAATTATGATTCGAAACCGTTTTCTATCGATTATCAGTCATCTTCTTGTCTTTACTGTATTAGTTCTCCCGCTGGCGGCTTTAGGTGCTGACGAGGAGGGTAAGCTGATACCGTGCGGCAAGGATGCACTGAAACCTTGTACTTTCGGCGATCTGATCACTCTAGGGAACAATATTATAGACTTCCTGCTGAAGGTCTTGGCTTTGCCTCTGGCTATTATTACCATCGCCTGGGCCGGCCTTAAATATACTTTCAGAGGATCTAATCCGGGCGAGCGCGGCAAGGCTAACATGATGCTCAAGAATACTATTATCGGCTTAGTGTTGGCCCTGAGTTCGTTTTTGATTGTGAAATTTGTCATCGTGAGCCTGACGAACGATTCAGAAATCGGTACTGCGCTCAAGAATTTATTTAATAGCACCAACTGATAACCGTATGAAAAAAATCCTGCCGTTTTTGGCGCTTGCTGCCGCTCGCTTGTCTCAGGCTGAAGTAGTGATTCAAAATCCCTTGAAGACCGACGATCTGGTTACGTTTATCGGCCAAGTTCTAGATACTATGATCCAGATCGCTATGCCGTTTCTGGTCCTGTATTTTATCTGGGTCGGCTTTATGTTCGTTGCCGCCCGTGGTAATCCTGCTGAGATTACTAATGCTAAGAGGGCTTTTTTCTGGGCAGTGGTCGGCGCGGCGGTGTTTTTAGGAGCCTTCTTGATCGCAACTGGCATCGAGAATACGATTGACGCAATTGATACCACGTCATAATCATTTCATGTCCATGTTTAATAAAAAGAATTGGTGGTTTGTCGGCATGCTTGCTGTTTCTCCGGTTTTTGCAGGCGCCCAGGAACTGACGTTTAAAAGCCTGGCGGTGGATGTTGCTGAGTTACTGGGAGATGTAGTCGGCTTTCTGGTGGTATTAATGATTGTAGCCTTCATGTGGGGAATGGTCCGTTTTGTTAAGGCTCGTGCTGACGGTAACGACAAACAGTTAGATGAAGGGAAGAAAATGATCACCTGGTCGCTTCTTGGCATCTTTGTCGCTGTTTCGATTTGGGGCATTTTGGGCTTTTTGGTAGATTCGGTTTTTCCGGCTGGGGCGGTCAACGATGCAACGCCGCATCCTACGAACCTGCTATCCCCATAACGGGCGATCGGTTCATTGACGAGGTTCGGGGCTCTGTTACAATTTCATTAAGGGAGCAGTCGAGATATTTATTAAGCCTAGTTTTATAGTAATTGAATGAAAAAGTTAATTAGCGGTAGTATTGCTTTCTTGCCGGTTCTGGCGTTGGCAGCGGATGAGGTTGGCGAACCGATCAAGGAGGCGTTGTTGGATATTCAAGGAATTTTGAGCATGGCGGTTGGTCTTTTGATTACTTTGGCCATCGTCTTTTTCTTCTGGGGTCTCGCCAAGTATATTTTGAACGCCGGTGATGAGAAGAAAAAAGAGGACGGCAAGCGTACGATGATCTGGGGTATTTTGGCCCTTTTTGTCATGGTCTCAGTTTGGGGTATTATCGGTATTCTTCAGGAGACCTTTGGCTTCAGTGCGGATGATAACGTTGGAAATGTTGTAGAGATCCAAAATCTTGTTCCGCAGGATATCGAGACTAATTAAGCTAAACAAGATTCGGTCATGGCTTTGAACCTTATCCCTTCAGTTTATGCCGCCGAGCTATCTCTCTTGACGGCAGTCAGGACGGAAATCCTGCAGCCGATAGTCGGCGTACTCTTCGCGGCAGCTGTCTTGATTTTTTTCTGGGGCGTCGTAGAGTTCATCGCTGGAGCCGAAAACCCTAAGGCTCGTGATCTGGGAAAGCAGCACATGATCTGGGGCGTAGTCGGATTGTTTATCATGGTATCGGTCAATGGGATCCTTAATCTGATCTGCGATACTATTAACTGCTAAGGAATAGAGGTTTCAAAAACACCCACGTTTGTGGGTGTTTTTTTGTATAAAAAAGCAGGGAAGCCGCGTAAAGCGACGACCCTGCGATTGTTCCTGGCCCGGCGTATTTCGTCCGGGTTAGGGGAGACGTGAATGAGAATGGTGACAGTGTGATCCGTCAGGTTCTCGGCGAAGAGGCTATTGAACGAACATGGGGCCGATATTTTGATCGGCTGTCCGTTCCTCTTTCCGTCCCTGAAGCAGCATGGAGTTATGGTGCCCGAACCGGTTACATACTCCACTAGGCAGTCGTCCTGGAGGTAATCGAATTGGTAATAGCTGTGCCGGAAGATGATGGGTTCTAAGGCCTTCATCTTTGCCGGCAGCGTTACCCTTATCCAGTACTCTTCATCGACATGCATGTGATCCGACATTCCCTTGAACCAGGGATTCGATCCATCGAAGCTTCCGATCTTGTATTCGACCGTGGCCTCGGGTTCTTTTTCCCTTGTCTCTGTTCTGATTCGACTAACCAATGCTGAACTGAGGTCGCCGGCAAAGGAGAAATCAAAATCAAGCTCATTCCACCAGGGGTCTCGCGGAGAGACTTTAATCGTTTGAAGCTTGTTGATCGTGGTAGTTTCTCCATCGATCACGAGTGTTACGGTCTGTCCTGAAGAGTTGTAGACGTCTTCGGGGACTGGAATTAGGACTTTGTCTCCTCCGTATGTCCGCTTAATTCCGAGAGGGGCAGGGTTGCCCTTTGCGGTTATTCCTGCCAACGGCTCCGGTTTATTTACGTCGG
>DASPMN010000104.1:0-3040 GCA_035627035.1 Minisyncoccota bacterium | reverse complement strand
CCACAGCCGACGCTCCTGCCGTTTCTGAATAATAGATAACCCCTTCTCCATTAATTGAAAGCGCATATGCCCTCTGTTACAATAATCAGGAGGCATTACAGGCTCAGATTAAGAACGAACGACCACTATGAATATAGAAGCTTTGAAGCAGAAGCTGGAGCAGGAAGAGAAAAAACTCGTAAGCGAATTGAATGACCTAGGCCGCCAGGATCCCGATAATCCTGAGCACTGGGAAGTAACAGCTCCGGAAGGGGAAGCAGACAACGATTTCAATGATGAAATAGCTGACCGTCTTGAAGACATGGAAAACGGGGACGCGGTTCGGACCACCCTGGAACAGCGCCTAGGCGAAGTAGGGTCAGCCCTGGAGCGGATCACGAACAACACCTACGGCACCTGCGAAGCAGGAGATCATCCGATTGAGGAAGACCGCCTTGAAGCAAACCCAGCTGCCCGCACCTGCAAGGCGCACATGGAGGCACCGGGAGAACAGGAAACGATATAACAAAAAATTTGGGAATAAGAAAATGCGCAACCCCGAAAGGGTGCGCATTTTTAGAAAACGCAGGCCCAGTTAAACTGAGCGAACCTGAGCATGACTCAGGATTTCAATAACGGCCTTTCTGAGCGCCGTCATGAAGGGGAGTTTGACCTTGCCTTCAATCACATCCTCGACAGGGGCCGTGCCCATAGTGCCACGATAGGACAGAAAATGAACCTGATTCTCATCATCAATCTTGCAGACCATTCTTTTCTCCTCTTACTTAAAATGTGCTACGGATGGTGTTTGGAAGGGGACATGCGTCCCCTTCCTAGAGAGGGAGGATGAAAAACTAACCATCCTCCACAGCGTCACTCGGCTCCGACCAATGAAGGCCAGTCTTGCGCCACCCTCTGTTAGAGTGGCCACCACAATGAGCCCGAGCGAGCAGCTGCTGATTCTTAAGAAGAATCATGATTACTCCCCACCTCATGAATTTAAAACCGGGTCCCGACCCAGAGAGATACTCAGTGAGCCGGATACTCTGATATATTTGTACCAAATAGTTATTAACTCGTCAATGAAAAATCGCCGAGGGATTTTCCCCGGCGATTTTTATTTTTGCTCTTTAGAAAGGATTCGAAGCACCACGGACCTCAAAGTGAAGATGCGGCCCGGTCGATCGGCCGGTATTTCCCACCGTACCGATCCCTTCGCCCCGCTCGACCGTTTGGCCGACCCGAACCGCCACGCTGCTTAAGTGGCTATAGAGCGTCTGGACGCCATTGGCATGGCGGATGACCACGTAGTTGCCGTAACCGCCGTTCCAACCGCTAGAGCGGGCAACAAGCACCTGTCCTGGAAGCGCAGCGTAGACGTCGGTGCCGATCGAAGCCCCGATGTCGATACCGTTATTACCATGAATTCCCTGCGTTTTAATACCTCCGCGTACCGGCCAAAGGAACCCACCGACAGATTTAAGCTTGCCGACAATAGAAGGCAGAATCTTCTTTGTCTTCGCAGGCTCGACCGGAGCGCTGATTTCGCCTTCCGGCACGATAATTACCGCACCGACAACAAGATCCCCATCGCCGTCGAGGCCATTGAATTGGCTAATTTCCTCCGCCGATGAGTGGTATTTTTTCGCAAGACTTTCCAATGTATCGCCGGATTTCACCGTGTGCCGGATGCCCGTAATCGGCAAGATCACCAATTCCTGGCCAGGGACCAGACTTGCTCCTTTCTTAAGCTCATTAGCCCAGCGAACCGTATTTTCAGAAACTTTGAACATTTCAGCGATTGCGGAAATCGTATCGCCTTCGCGGACAATATAGACGCTGATCTGATCATTACCCGGAACGGCCTCTTCGATATCAGCCAAGGTACCCAACGGACCAGAATCGGGCAACAAGGCACTGCTCGCTACGATTGTCGTATCGCCGCCGCCGCGGAAAGGGGATGGGTTAGGATTAAGGGCCGGCTGCAGGAGGGTCATATTCTGGGAATTGACCGAGGCCAACTGATCTTGCTTGCTGACCGTTTCGAACACGCCGCCCATAAGGGAGAAAATGCCTGCGTGAGCCGTAGCGGCAACCCCCATAGACAAAGTAAATACAGCCACTGCTCGAATAGGACTTTTCGAAGAAAGCCCTAAGAATAAGGATATTTTCGGCTGAACGCGTTTACTCGCCGGATCAGCGTCTTGTGTAGTAGGTAAAATAAGCCTAAATTTATGTTTGTAATCTGTCTTTCGGTATCAAATGGCTTAACCGGGCCATTTCTTCTCTTTAGCCGCTATCAGAAGTACACCAGTAAGTATAGCAGAGCGAACCGGGCGCGCAACTGGTTTTATGAAGAAAGCCCATTCCGCCAAGTTCGTCAAATAGAACAAAAAAACGGGTCCGATCGGACCCGCTTTTTTCTATGACCGGAGACGAGAGAGGATTTCTCGTTCGACTTCGGAGACGTCGCGGCCGTACGTAAGGCGCGAGAGCTCCTTGAGCTTGTCTTGAACTTCGCCGGAACCGCGCTCAACCGGCAATGTCTTGAAGCTGAATGGCTTTGACGGCTCTCCCTTAATCAAAAGCTTGGCAAAAGCATGCTGGTTTTCTACGGCGATCAGGTCTTTTTCAGCGAACGTCGGTTCAAATTGCTTAACAAGCTTCTCGGCGTCATTAGGGCCGACTCGGAAAGACACCATCGACCCCACGTTGCCGAAAACCGCTTCGCGGATCTCATCGGTCAATTGGGCGATGAACTGGTGGGCGATCGTCAGGTTCAATTTGTACTTACGGGCCTCCGACAGGATGATGGCGATCGAGTCGGTCGTAAAGTTCTGGAATTCATCGATATACAAGTAAAAATCCTTGCGTTCGTTCTCTGGAATGTCGACCCGGGAGAGGGCGGACATGAGCAGGCGGCCGGTAACGATCATGCCCAGCAAGCTGGCGTTCAGGTCGCCAATTCGGCCTTTCGACAAATTGACGAGAAGAATCTTCCCCTCATCCATCGCCTTGCGGAAATTGAAGGCCGATACCGGCTGCCCGATGATCGGACGCA
>DASPMN010000103.1:0-2151 GCA_035627035.1 Minisyncoccota bacterium | reverse complement strand
GACCGGCGCTGAGTTCATCAGGTCGGAAACCCGAGCGAACTCCGGCCGGTTTTCATACCCGACAAAAGCGCCTAAAATAAAGGAAACCAGGAGGCCGCCGATGATTCCTGCAGCCCGAAAAAGCTTTGGTTGATTGGTGTTCATGTGCCCTTATTATTGCAAAAGACCACCCCGTGGTCAAACCGGGCCGGAGCCGGTATACTGGGCAGCAACAGCCTAAAACCCAACACATGATCAAGCATATCAAGTACAAGAACATCAACTGGATCCAGGTCGAATCTCCGACCAAGGAAGAGGTGGCAAGCCTGGCTGGCGCCTACGATATTCATCCGGTGATCGTCCATGAACTCGAGACGCCGAGCGAGCGCTCCAAGGTCGACCTTTACGACAACTGCATGTACTTGATCCTCCATTTCCCCGACCACCTGCTGTCTTTCGGCGGCCCTTCGGCCGGCAAGGACACGCAGGAGGTCGACTTCATCGTCGGCAAGGACTTTATCATTACGACCCATTACGAAAGCATCGGCTCCATCGAAGAATTCGCCAAGATCTTCGAAGCGACCGCCATGCTTGACCGTAGCCGCAAAGAAATCCATGCCGGCTACCTGTTCTTCTTTATCCTGCGCCACCTCTACCAGTCTCTCGAACCGGGCCTGCATCATATCAACAACGAACTGAAGAAGATCGAACAGCGCACCTTCAGCGGACGGGAAAACGAAAACATCAAGGCTTTGGCCCAAGTCAACCGCATCCTTCTGGATTTCCGCTGGTCGCTCAAGAACCACAAGAACGTTCTCCGCTCTCTCGAGACCGCCGGCAAGGAATTCTTCGGCGAAAAATTTTCCTATTATCTCGACGCCATTATCGGCGACTACGAAAAAGTCTGGAACATGCTCGAATCAAGCCGAGAAAATTTTATCGACCTGCAAAAGACAAACGATTCCCTCCTAACCATCAGAAGCAACGAGATCATGAAGAACCTGACCGTCATGTCTTTCGTTACCTTCCCGCTGGCCTTAGTTGCCGCCATTTTCGGCATGAACACGGAATTCACTCCGATCACCCGTCACCCCTACGGCTTTTGGATCATCATCGCCATGATGCTGGCGATGGGCATCGTCATGTACGGATATTTCAAGCATCGAAGATGGATGTAAGCCTATGATCAGCCTGACCAACACCCTGACTCGCCGGAAAGAAGAATTCGAGCCGATCGCACCCGGCCGTGTCGGCATATACAGCTGCGGGCCGACCGTCTATCATTATGTCCACATCGGCAATTTGCGCAGCTTCCTCTTGTCGGATCTTGCGCGGCGCATTTTCGAATACGACGGCTACGAAGTACGGCAAGTGATCAATATCACCGATGTCGGACACCTGGCCGGCGACAGCGATGAAGGCGAAGACAAGATCGAACGCGAAGCCAAAAAGACCGGACGGACAGCCGAGGAGATTGCCGCCTTCTATACCGAAGCCTTCTTTGCCGACCTGAAAGCCCTCAATATCAAGACCGAAAGCACCGTCTTCCCTAAGGCTAGCGAACACATCGCGGAACAGCTGGAAATCATCAAGGTTTTGGAAGCCAAGGGCCATACGTACCGCACGAGCGACGGTATCTATTTCGACACCAGCCGATTCGACGCCTACGGCGAACTTGCCCGCCTGGATACGGAAGGCCTCAAAGCCGGCGCGCGGATTGAGGTAAATCCTGAAAAGAGGAACCCTGCCGACTTTGCTCTCTGGAAATTTTCCCCGGCTGGCGGAAAACGGCAGCAAGAATGGGAATCGCCTTGGGGCATCGGATTCCCAGGCTGGCATATCGAATGCTCGGCCATGAGCATGAAATACCTGGGCAAGCATTTCGACATCCACACCGGCGGCATCGACCTGGCTTTCCCTCACCATAGCAACGAACGGGCCCAATCAGAGTGCGCTACCGGCCAGACCTTCGCGAATGTTTGGCTTCACGGGGAGTTCGTCAACATAGCCAGCGAGAAGATGTCGAAGTCCCTAGGGAACGTCTATCGCCTGGCCGATTTGGAAGAAAAAGGATTCTCTCCTCTGGCTTACCGTTACTGGCTCCTGACCGCCCACTACCGCAGCCTGGTCAATTTCACTTGGGAAGCCCTAGCCGGCGCCCAAACCGCCCTG
>DASPMN010000102.1:0-4100 GCA_035627035.1 Minisyncoccota bacterium | reverse complement strand
CCCCTTGCTGCAGGGCTTCGATGATCGGCTCGATTTCCCCTAAGAAAATCTTTTCGATGTTATGCCAGGACTTCTTGATCCGATGGTCGGTAACCCGATCCTGCAGAACATTGTACGTCCGGATCTTTTCCGAACGATCGCCGGTGCCGATCTGGCTGCGACGCTCCTGGGAAAGAGCGGCATTCTCCGCCTCTTCCTTGGCGGCCAAGATCTTGGATACCAAAATATCCATCGCCTTGTCGCGGTTGCGCTGCTGGCTGCGTTCGCTTTGGCACCGGACGACAATGCCGGTCGGCTTGTGGACCAACCGCACCGCGGTTTCCACCTTGTTGACGTTTTGGCCGCCGGCGCCGCCGGAACGGGTAAAGTCCATTTCGATATCGGCTGGACTTATCCTGAGCTCTTCGCTTTTGTGAATCGGCATCACCACCACCGAGGCGGTCGAGGTATGGACGCGCCCCTGTTTCTCCGTTGCCGGAATACGCTGAATACGGTGCACGCCCATCTCAGCCCGAAGATCTTCGTACACTCCCTTGCCTTTGATTTCAAAAGTCGCATCCTTGTAGCCTCCCAATTCGCTCTGCGATTCGTCGAGCTTCGTCCACGACCACGGATGCTTCTCGACATAGTGCTCATACATCTCAGCCAGCTTGTAGGCGAATAGAGCAGCTTCTTCGCCGCCGGCGCCGGCGCGGACTTCCATAATGACGCCAACCGCCTCATGGCCTTTCGGCTTGTCGGCCTCGACGATTGCCTGCATCTGTTCTAGCAACTGAGCTTGCTGATTTTTAAGGGTCAAGATCTCACCGTTTGCCAATTCGGCCATTTGCGGATCGGCAAGCAAAGCCTCGTTGTCGGAGATTTCATTGGACAGCCGGTCATACTCAGCCATCAGATAGGTAGTTTTTGGATTATCGCGGAATGATTGCAGATCTGTTTCCATAAGGGTATTTTAACACCTTCACGAGAAATTCCCGCCTGATCTGCCTAAGGCAGACTTGTGACGGGAATTTGAGTGGAGATATGATCGTTACTTGGCCTTTTTGGCGGCGGCAGCGCGAGTTTTGAACTTTTCGACGCGGCCGGCAGTATCGAGAACTTTTTCTTTGCCGGTGAAAAACGGATGAGAGGCGCTTGAGGTCTCAACATGATAGACCGGGTATTCTTTGCCGTCCTCCCACTTTTCCGTTTCATTCGTTTTGACGGTCGAGTGGATCAAAAACTTGGCTCCGTTAGAGTCGTCAACGAAAATAACGGCGCGATAGTTGTTCGGGTGAATGTCTTTCTGCATGGAGGAAACTATAGCAGATGAGCCGTTATTTGGCAAGAACGTCGATATTGCGCTGATAGCCCTCGGCGATATTCATGACCGAATTGCCGTAAGCCTGGCCGGCCGTGGACCAGCGGGAACCGGCATAGTAGCGGGCCGCCGCCTTATGCTCGGTCGCGTAAGTCTGGCCGGTGGCTCCGAGCTCGGCCAAATAGAGGCCCGAAGCGGCAAAAGCGTCCTGTGCGTTCCACGGATTAGGCGGATTGCTGCCTGTCACGGCGGCGATCTTGGCCTTGTACATCATCCAGGTCGAAGGAATGAACTGGGCCGGCCCCATGGCGCCGCCCCAACCGCCGCCGATCGGGCACGAGAGCGAACGGCCCTCAGGACTGATGCCAAGCTCTTTGGTGATCTGCTTGAACGGTTCGATGTCGCGATCCGGCTTCATAATATTGGTCCAATGCTTGGCGACCGGATCGCCGATACGGTTACAGGTACCGACATTTTGCCCAAGATTCGACTCCTGGGTAATGATCGCCAGCAGAAAAGCTGGGCGGATGCCCACCCGGGCCGATACGACCTTGGCATACTCATAGGCCTGACCGAAGGAAATGTTGCTGGTATCGCGCAGCTTGAACAAGGCGCTTCTGATCGCCTGCTTTTCCAGCTCCCGCTCGGCGATCACTTTTTTGTAACTGTTTTCCTGCTGCTTGCTCAAGGCTACTAATTTCTTCTTTTCCGCTTCGGCCAATTCAATTGTCTTCTTCTCCTGCTCGATCACTTTTCGAGCCGACAGTTCGGCCTCGCGGCGGCCCTCCAGGGCAACCTTCTGCTGCTCGGTCTCGACTCGCGTGCTTTTCACCTGGACATAGGTCTGCTGCAGCGAGTTCTGCATCGTCTCAATGGCGCTTATATCGTTAAGCACGTCGGCCATGGTATTTTGAGACAAGATGGCCTCCGTAAGGGAAACGCTGTCCAAAGCATGGACTTCGCGGATCATTTCAGCCAAAGAAGCGGCATGCTTCTTGCTTTTCTCGCCAAGCACAACGATAGTTTCCTGCTTTTTGTTAATATCGCCGCCGAGCCGCTTGATCTCAAGCGACTTAGCTTCGATATTAAGTCTGGCGCGCTTGATTTTTGCCGTCAAAATATCGACGTCGCGCTGAATCGAGGCGGTTTCTTTCTGCTTGCCTTGCAACAGCTTGGTTTGGGCGGCGATTTCTTTTTCGACTTCGGCCAGACGGGCTTCTAAGCGCGCCTTTTCTGCCGGATCAAGTTCGGCAGCGTTTACCGGATTCAAAAAAAACGAAAGGGAGATAAAAAGAGCCGCTAGGGCGCTTAAGAGCAATATTCTTTTCATGGGCCCAGTATACCAAAAGAAGCCCCGGCAGACTAGCCGGGGCTTCATAAATGTGGTCTGTATTATTCAGCAGCTGACTCCTCTTCCTCCTTCTTGCCCTTCTTCTCGACTTCGATAGCCGAGAGATCGACAGCGGCAGGCTCTTCAGCGACTTCTTCGCCACCGGCAGCAACTGCGGCAATTACCTCGTCTTCGCCGGTAATGACCGTAACGCCGGCCTGGAACTTAAGATCCTTAACCAGGATTTGGCTGTCGAGATTGGTCAACGAAGCCAAATCTACCGTCAGGCCCGAAGGCAGATCCTTAGGCAAAGCCTCGATTTCGACCTCGTGGAGAACCTTAACAACGCTGCCGCCGAGCTTTTCAGCCGGAGCTTCGCCGACGAATTCAATTTCGAGCGCAACCCGGACCGGCTTGCCCTTTTCAACCGCGTAAAGATCGGCGTGGATAGGCTGGCCGCTGACCGGATGATAGTCGATCTGCTTGATCAGAATATCCTTATCGCCCTCAGGAGTAGACAATGAGACGATCGAAGACTCGCCTGCCTCGTTGAGGACTTTTTTGAAAATTTTAGCATCGACAAAGAACGGCGCAGCCTGTTCTTTGCGACCATACATTACCACCGGCAATTTACCGGCGGCGCGGGCCTCGGCCAGTTCTTTGCCGAAACTCTCTCGTTTTTCAGCCTGTAGCTTAATCATGCGGAAAAGTCTACCAGAAACAATGAAATTGTAAAGAGAGGGCCTATTTAAGCCCTTTTGACCGGATTAACGGGCAGCTGGCCGGATAAGACCTTAATAACGTTCTGAGCGGCCATTTGGGCCATTTCAGCACGAGCCTCTTCGGTTGCCGAAGCGATATGAGGGGTCAAAATGACATTAGGAAGTTCGATCAGCCCTTCAGCGAGCCTTGGCTCGTTTTCGAAGACATCCAAACAAGCCCCCCCTGATCCGACCAGATTTGAGCGCCTCAACCAGAGCGGCTTCATCCACGACTGAGCCGCGGGCCGTGTTTACCAGAATCGCTCCCGGCTTCATGAGCTCCAACCGTTCTTTGTTGATCAGATGCCTCGTCGAATCCAGAAGCGGTACGTGCAACGAAACAAAATCCGCTTCCTTAAGGACCTCTTCAACTGATTCCTGATAAACAGCGCCGAATTCCGCTTCGAACTTTTCATTGCGGACGACGTCGCTGTAGATAACCTTCATGCCGAAACCTTTAACTGCCTGCTGGGCCATATGGTTGCCAATACGGCCCAAACCGACGATGCCAAGCGTCTTGCCTTCGATCTGCACGCCGTGCAAGATCATCGGATCCCAACCTGAGTATTTCCCCGTTTTTATATACCGATCGGCTTCGATGAGCCGCTTGGCCAACGTCAGCATATTGGCGAAAGCGAACTCCGCGACCGTTCGCGGCGTCAAAAGGCCCGGCGTGTTAGTGATTGCCACTCCCCGCTTTTCCGCTTCT
>DASPMN010000101.1:0-2521 GCA_035627035.1 Minisyncoccota bacterium | reverse complement strand
CTCAAAGAGGCCGATCCGGCTCCGATGGATCAGAAACTAGCTTGGGAAAAAGAGCTTCTTGGCCTCTACATTTCCGGCCACCCGCTTGATTGGTGCAAAGACAAGTTTGAGGACGAAAAGAATACCCTCGCCTTCCAGAAGACGAAGGAAGACGGCCAGGCCGTCATCGCTGCCGGCCTTATCGAGGAAGTAAAAAGGATCCAGACCAAAAAAGGCGATTTCATGGCCTTCGTCCGCATTTCTGATTATTCCGACTCGATGGAACTCGTCGTCTTCTCCAAGCCGTACGAACAATTCAAATCGATGCTGGTACCCGGCGTCTGCGTCGCTATCAAAGGCAAGCTTTCGATCAGGAACAACGAGCCGAGCGTGTTAGTGGAAAGCATGAAACGATTAGCGCCCGAGGGGCAGCAGGTTGAACAACAGTCACCTGCAGCCGCTTATTAAAAAACGGAGTAGATTCATTGAATCTACTCCGTAAGGATTTCCACTAGGACTTACACCTAGCCCTTTTCCGGCTGTCTGAAACCAGCAGCCACCTTGCCACGCTCGATGATTTTTGTGCGGCGATTTTTTAACCTCCGCTGCCGATCATCTTCCTGAGCCTTCTCAATACCCCTAATCAACTTCTCCGAAAAGTCTCGGTCGACATACCTGGAGCCAACGATCTCGGCAAAATCCTTACCGGGTTTAAGTCCGAAGGCCTCCCAAATATGCTGTCCAGCAGTCTTAAACGCACCGTCATCGTTAACATAGGTTAGAAGAGAGCCGATGAATCTCGCCAACTCATCCCGACTAGCAAAATTCTTCCAGTTACCGTGGAGGTCAACCCAACGACAGCCCAACTGAAGAAATCCCAGATCACGTGCGACCTGAGCAACTTCTTCAAGCGGCAAATCGCGCAAGTGACGCAACATGAGCGTCCGACGATAGCGCAAGACGGAAACTATCACTTGATACACAGTGAGGTTGAGCACAACAACAGTCGCAATTGCGGCAAAAAGCCCAACAGCGACCTCGTCTTTCAAGCCGCCAACCACAGAATGATTCAAATGGATGGCGACAGTAGCCGCGACCCACGAAAAGATGATGATTATTACACTAAAAAGGCCCCTAGTTGCCAGGAAATCTGCGTCGATATAGCGGACTCTTTGTTGTGTCCACCAGGCAATAAAGACTGCCACAAGCATGACTCCTGCAATGTATCCGTAAAGTGCCATTTGGCACCTCCTTTGATTTTTACCTCTTAAGCCGAGACGGACTCAGCCTGGGAAGACGGACTTCCCTGAGGCGGCTCTTGTTAATGAGCTCTGATTTTTATTATATAATGAAAGTGTAAAAAGTCAACATTTTGAAATCGCCACTCTACTTTCCCCTCCTCCGTCGCGCCACCTTCACTCGCGCGAGCTCTCGTTCCAAAGCTGCTTGCGCTCGAGCGAAATCGACGTCTTGCCGGTCGTGTCTTTCCTTTAGGATTTCCTCCGCTCGCTGCTTCGCCTCTTCGATTCTTTCCAGTTCCAATTCCTCGGCATGCTCCGCCGTGTCAGCCAGAATAACAAGCTCGCCGTCTTTTCGCATTTCGATCAGACCCGTCGAGACAGCCATGTATACAGCCTCGTCATTCTTATGAACAACAAGCTCTCCCGGCTTCAGAAGCGACACCAAAGGCTCATGCCCGGCCAGGATGGATATCTGACCGGTCGCAGTCGGCAGCGTAACCTCCGATACCTCCTCTTCGTAGGCCACCCGCTCAGGCGTAACAATTTTTAGCCTAAGCCCTGACATCATCGATTGAACCTTTCATATAAAAAGCCTGCTCCGGCAAGTCATCGTGTTTGCCGTCAAGAATCTCGGCAAAGCCGCGAATCGTCTCCGCGACCGGCACATATTTTCCTTCGATGCCCGTGAATTGTTCCGCCACGAAGAACGGCTGGGAAAGGAAGCGCTGGATCTTGCGGGCGCGAGCGACCGTCCGTTTGTCCTCATCGGAAAGCTCATCCATACCAAGAATGGCAATAATATCCTGAAGATCTTTATAGCGCTGAAGAACCTGCTGCGTCCGACGGGCAATGTCGTAGTGTTCTTGTCCTACGATATTCGGATCCAGAATGGTCGATGTCGAATCGAGCGGATCGACGGCCGGGTAAATGCCGAGCTCGGTTAAGGCGCGCGAAAGGACCACGGTTGAATCAAGATGGGCGAAGGTTGTCGCCGGGGCCGGGTCGGTCAGGTCGTCGGCCGGAACGTACACCGCCTGCACGGACGTGATCGAACCTTTGTCGGTCGAGGTTATGCGCTCCTGCAAATTACCCATTTCCGAAGCCAAAGTCGGCTGATAGCCGACCGCGCTCGGCATTCGGCCTAACAGCGCCGACAGCTCGGAGCCGGCCTGGGTAAAGCGGAAAATGTTATCCACGAACAAGAGCAGGTCTTTTCCCTCTTCGTCGCGGAAGTATTCGGCCATTGCAAGCGCCGACAGCGCGACGCGGGCACGGGCACCCGGCGGTTCGTTCATTTGGCC
>DASPMN010000100.1:0-5568 GCA_035627035.1 Minisyncoccota bacterium | reverse complement strand
CTGTGTATAAAATGTCCAAAACTGTGGATACTACGGACAAACTCCGACCAAATAACTCTATCCTATAAGAGTCCTTACAAAATAAGGCTTAATTACCACAGAGACAGCATAACGGACCCTTTATGGACCATAAGAGTCTGTCTCTTATACACAGTATCCCCACAGTTATCCACAGTTTCGGACAACTTATGGACAAAATCTCCTGCTTCACAACCTATCCACCTAAAGAAAAAACCGCAACTCGGCGCTGCGGTTTTTTCTTTATCTGTGGGCATGAGAGGACTCGAACCTCCAAGGATTGCTCCACACGCTTCTGAGACGTGCGCGTATACCAGTTCCGCCACATGCCCGGATAATTGTTATTTTACCGTAAATAAGGTATTTTATAAAACACGATAAGTCAAATGCTCTCGTGGTGAAATGGATATCACAACGGTCTTCGGAACCGTCGTTGGGGGTTCGAGTCCCTCCGGGAGCACCTGAAGGTATTAGGATCTGGAAATAATTCCAAGGTTCTGCTATACTTCACAATGTTTACCAGGTAAGCGGGTATGGTTTAGTGGTAGAACACATCCTTGCCAAGGATGAGACGGGAGTTCGATTCTCCCTACCCGCACAGAATAATTCAGGGCTTCCTAGAACCCTCAAGTCCATGAAAATAAAGCTAGAAACCCCGGCAGCGGTTTCACAAATAACAAAAACCCTTACAAATCAGGGCTTTTCAGCCTATATCGTCGGCGGTTCAGTGCGTGACCTACTCCTCAATCGCCCGCCTAAAGACTGGGACGTTACCACGAACGCCAAGCCGGAAGAGATTGTTTCCCTCTTCCCTAAGACTTTCTACGAAAACCGTTTCGGCACCGTTACCGTTGTCCAGGAAGACGTTTCAGATGAAACTTTGCGGAATATAGAAATAACCCCCTTCCGCAAAGAAGGCAAATACTCAGACTTCCGCCACCCCGATGAGGTAACTTTTGCCGACTCCGTTAATGACGACCTGGCGCGCCGTGATTTCACGATTAACGCCCTCGCCTACTCCCCTGAAACCGATGAGTTTATCGATCTCTTTGGCGGGGCCCAAGATCTGAAAGAACAAGCCGTAAGGGCCGTTGGAGACGCTCAGGAACGCTGTGAGGAGGATCCTCTTCGTATTCTACGCGGCATTCGCCTGGCAGCCGAATTGGGTTTCATGATTAACCCTGAGACCCAGCAAGCAATGTGCCACGTGAAACATCTACTCAAACATATCTCTCTGGAGCGAATTCGTGATGAATTTACCAAAATTATCATGTCAAATGACCCAATGAGAGGCCTCTTAATGGCTCAAAATATAGGAATATTGCCATATTTCCTACCAGAACTTGAGGAGGGGTTAAACATGAAACAAAACGGGGACCATGTTTATGACGTTCTAGAGCACACTTTGAGAGTTCTGCAGCACTCAGCAGACAAGAATTGGCCGTTACATGTGAGACTAGCCGCCCTGCTGCACGATATTGGGAAACCACGAACCAGGGCCTGGAATAAGGAAAAAGGCGATTACACCTTCTACGGCCATGAGGTAGTAGGAGCTCGAATGGCTAAAACCATCATGGAAAGACTAAAATTTTCACGTGAAACAACCGATCAGGTGGTGAAATTGGTCAGAAACCACATGTTTTTCAGCGATATTGATAAAATAACGCTTTCGGCCGTCAGGCGCATTATCCGCAATGTCGGCCCTGGCCTAGTCTGGGATCTTATGAAAGTTCGCGCTTGTGACCGCATAGGTATGGGCAGGCCCAAGGAAAACCCTTACCGGCTAAGGAAATACGAAGCAATGATAGAGGAGGCTCTAAGGCAGCCAACCTCTGTCGGGATGCTGAAAATCGACGGTAAGGGGATAATGGATGTTATTCATGAAACTCCAGGCCCCAGAATAGGCTGGATTTTGCACGCTTTATTGGAAGAGGTGCTAGACCGGCCAGAGCTAAACACTCTTGAATATATGGAAAAGCGAGCAAAAGAACTAGCAAAACTCGGCGACCAAGAACTAAAAGCCCTCGGAGAGCAGGGCAGAGATAAAAAAGAAGAGAAAGAGGGCCAAGAACTTGCCAAGATCCGCAAGCGACACAATGTCCGTTAATTAACCTAAAAGACCCCGGTGTAACACCGGGGTCTTTTAGGTTTTATAAAAATAGGGAAAACGGAAAGCCCCGTCATGTATTTGCGGGGCTTGTAGAAAGGGATTGTAAAACCTTCCCACAAGCCAATAGTGTAGAGATAAAAAATATTGTCTTTTAGTAAGAAAGTTTTACAAGTGTGACCTATATATTGTGAAGACCTGATTGCTCTGTCCTTTATATTACGCTTGTCTCATATAAAGGACAAGTGTCTTAAAGGAAAAAGTTGTGGATAACTCACTTTCTTCGTTTCCCGTGAAAATTCTTGTGGATATCCCTCAGCTGTTTGTCGGTAACGTGAGTATAGATCTGAGTCGTCGCTACGTTAGCGTGGCCGAGCATAGCCTGGACAGATCGAATATCGGCTCCGTTAGAAAGCAGATCCGTCGCGAAGCTGTGCCGCAAAGTGTGAGGGGTGAATTTCTTGGAAATACCAGCCTTCACGGCATATTGTTTTACAATCCGCTCAACCGAACGGGGAGTAAGGCGTTCGGAAACATTCTTGTTGATGGGCGAAAGACCCACAAAGAGGGAAGTGCTGTCGATATTCTTACGCTTAGCAAGGTAGGCCTTGATTGCCTGGCGAGCAGAATCCGAAAGGAATACGAGCCGCACCTTTTCGCCCTTTCCGCGGACCGAAAATTCATCCCGAGCCAGATCAACGTCATCAATATCCAAATTACAAAGCTCCGACACGCGCAAGCCGGTAGAGAAAAGAAGCTCTAAAATAGCCTTATCCCGTAAGGATTTTTCATCTAACCCTTGCGGGCCAGCCAAGATCCGCGACAGCTCATTGTCACTCACCAGATCCAGCTCGCGACCCGGCACTTTGGCCAACTCAATACGATCCGGCACCAGACTCTTAACATCGTGACGGGCCATATACTTCAAAAAGGCCCTCAGGGCGATCAAATGGTAGTTCTGCGTATTCTTTTTTAAGGTATCGATCGCTGCCGAGCTGCCTGAGCGAGCCTTCGCTTTAGCTAGTTTGCTAGCCTTAGCCGGCAGGCGGTTGAGCCACAAACGGAAGCTGCGGACAACCTCATCATTAATATCAGCGGGGTGTTTCACGCCTGTCTCCTTCAGAAAGCGGGTGAGATAGTGATCATAATTACGCACCGTTTTCAAACTGCGGCCTTTTTCGATCTCCAAATACTCTAAAAAGCGCCGTTTGAGAGTTTCTAAATCCATATACGGTCATTCTATCACGTCGCAAAACAAAGGGAGTGACTTCATGTTGTTTTCATAAAGAAAGCAGCATACTTAACCCAGAGTATCAGTAATTACCGCACGAAAGGCTCAGCCATGGCGCCTGCCGCCTTAGATCTATTAGATCCCGAAGCCGCATCAGTACCCGAATGGGCGTATCAGCCACTCATACCATGCCGGGAAAGGAATCTGGCGAGATACATAGAGCTGGCCTGGAAAGGGGAAGACTGCGCAGTCCTAGATCATCTAATCAATGCGGCCCAAGCCCTGCTGGACGAAGACAATCTTTCGTCCAGTCGCCGCCAAGAACTTAAGGATTTGCTGTATGTCATCCGCCGAGTCTATACGAAGCTAACCCTGGAGATAACCTATCTAACCAACGGGGACCCGAAAAACCACGGAAAACAGAGCTCGGCCTCATGCCAATACCAGAGCATCTTCAGCAAAAGCCCCAAAGAATACAGGGAAAGCCTGGAGAGAAGGCTCCTCAACAGGCGTTGGGTCCTGCTGATCCGCCTCGAAAAAGAAGAGATTTGGTCGTCCGAAAGACCTAATCCCGCCCCCTAGATCCGCCTCAAGCCCCAGAAAAGCAGTTTTCTGGGGCTTTTCCTTTGAAAAGACTTGCAAAACTAAAGGTTTCATGCTAGAATAATCCCATATGTTGACCACCAAGAAGAAAGCCACTGTCATCAAAAAGGCCCGGGTTCACGAAAAGGACACCGGCTCTTCAGAAGTTCAGGTAGCGGTTATTACCGAGAGAATCAACGAATTGGCTGCGCATCTTAAAAAGCATGCGAAAGACCACCACTCTCGCCGCGGCCTCTTGAAGCTTGTTTCAAAACGTCGCGCTCACCAGAAATATCTGGCCGACAAGAACAAGAAAGCTGAAGTAGCACAGGAAGCTTAAACCCTGATTAATCCCGCAAAAGCGGGATTAATTGTTTGTTTTCATATATACTGGGTCAGCATACGTCGTTTTTTAATAAGTTTTGGATGCATTTTCCATATGAGCATAGTTAAACACAAAAGCCAGCGCGTCGGCATTTTCATTGACACGCAAAACCTTTATCATAGCGCCAAGAATCTCTACCGAGCTCGGGTTAACTTCGCCGCCATCCTCAAAGATGCCGTTGCTAACCGCAACCTCATCCGAGCCCGCGCTTACGTCGTCAACACCGAAAGCGGAGAAGAAAAACCCTTCTTCGAAGCTTTGGCCAAAATCGGCATCGAGGTCAAGACCAAAGATCTCCAGATATTCTTCGGCGGCGCCAAAAAAGCCGACTGGGATGTCGGATTAGCCGTCGACGCCATTAAAATGGCCCCCAAGCTCGACGCAATAATCATCATGTCCGGCGACGGGGATTTTATTCCTCTTGTTGAATATCTGCAGGAAAACATGGGCTGCCAAGTAGAAATGATCGCTTTTGGCAAAAGCGCTTCCGGTCGGCTCAAGGAAGTCGTTGATGATTTTATGGATCTCGACAAGAATCCGCGCAAATACCTCATCATGCCCCCAAGCCAGACCCCTCGGAGAAAGGAGAGCAGGGAACCTCAGCCAAAAACAGAGGCCGGCGAACCAAAAGTCCACCTTTAGTCAACAAAACCCGCATCATGCGGGTTTTGTTGACAGGAAGCAATCTTTCCGGCAGTTTGATGAGTAAATATTGATCTTAAGGAAGGAAGTGTCATGTTGTGCAATAGCTGCAAAAAAGAAGCTCCGCGCGACCTAAGCAAAATCGGATCCCTATACAAAGGAACCTGTCCAGTATGTCCTGAAGGGTTCCATATGTTTTTAAACTCAGACGGGGAGCATGAATGCCTTAATTGCCACACTCTCGTACACACAGACAGCAAGGCCGCGGTCTTGCTAAATAAAATAGGAAATGCAACCAGAGAGAAACTCCCTACCCAGGAAATAATAATTGAAGACAAGGGGGTACTTATTCTAAGCACCCAAGAACCCCTCGATCAAGAATACACTCTCAGGGGCCGACTCCTGCCTTTAAGGCTTGAGGCGTGACGGTCGATTAGCGCCTTTTAAGCGCAGGAAAACCTCCTGCGCTTTTTTAAATCCAAAAACCAGGGAACAAAGCTCAATGCCTTTTGCGAATAGAAAGACAAGAGCCTATAATACTATCATGGAACCAACCGATCAGAATCCAACGCCCCAGACTCCGGATACCTCCGCTCAGCCCGA
>DASPMN010000099.1:0-2155 GCA_035627035.1 Minisyncoccota bacterium | reverse complement strand
CGCAAGCCCTAGCTCTGCTTTGGAATCTCCTGAAGGACGGAACGCTGTCCAAGGCCGACAAATATGCGACAGCTTTGGACTTTGACCGGGTCCTCGGCTTGGGTCTGGGCCATGCGATTGAAGTTCCGACAGCCGTCCAAGAACTCGTCGAACGACGGGAGGCCGCCCGCCGCAGCAAGGACTGGGCAACCGCCGACACCATCAGGCAACAGATCGAGGAAGCTGGCTATGCCGTCAAAGATACCGATCAGGGCCCTAAAATAAAGCTAAAATAGCAGCCTTCATCTTGGGAGTATTTTTTCCACAGCTTCTCCCCTTTTTGCCGGACGCCTTCACCCTTGCGCCAAACTCCCGCATGGTAGAATAAGCAGTAATGTTATCCACCAGCCAATCCTTCTCTACCAGCTCTCTGCGGATCCCTCCGCAGGATATCGCCGCCGAACAAGCGCTGCTCGGCGCGGTCATGCTGCGGCCGGAAAGCCTTAACGATATTGCCGACATCATCACTCCGGATGACTTCTACGTTCAAAAGCACAAGACCATCTTCCGGGGAATGTTCACCCTTTACGACAAGAACGAACCGATCGACGCGGTCTCGCTCTCTTCCCTTCTGAAAGAACAGAAGCAGCTTGAATCGATTGGCGGCACGAGCTATCTGGCCGAACTGGTCCAAATGGTCCCCTCCGCTTCCAATGCGGCCTACTATGCCGACATCATCCAGAAAAAGTCGACCCTCCGCCGCCTCATCGAGGCCGCCGGCAATATCCAAGAATTAGGCTTCAACGAAACGGAGAGCGTCGACATCATCCTGGACCAGGCCGAAAAGATCGTCTTCGGCCTTTCCAACGTCAGCAAGAAGAAATTCAAGTCGCTCAAGAACGAGATCATGGAAGCTTGGGAGCGCTTCGATCGCCTGCACAAATCAGACGGCGAACTGCGCGGCGTTCCGACCGGCTTCCGCGATATCGACAACAAGCTGGCCGGCCTTCAGCGTTCCGACCTCATCATCCTAGCCGCCCGGCCTTCCGTCGGTAAAACGACGTTCGCTCTCGACATCGCCCGCAACGTCGCCAAGCAGAATGTCCCGGTGGCCATCTTCTCGCTGGAAATGAGCTCCCAGCAGCTTGCCGACCGTCTTTTCGCCTCTGAAAGCTTCGTTGACGCCTGGAAGCTCCGAAACGGCAGCAAGTCAGTGACCGAGCAGGACTTCATCCAGCTCGGGGCCGCCCTGGAGACCCTTTCCAAGCTGCCGATCTTCATCGACGACGAAGCCTCGAACAATGTCACCAAGATGCGCGCCGTCGCCCGGCGCCTTAAAAGCGAACACGGCCTTGGACTGATCGTCGTCGACTACCTCCAGCTCATGATGCCGAAAAGAGACAGCGATTCGATGGTCCAGCAGGTCACCGATATCTCCCGCTCTTTGAAGGCGCTCGCCCGCGAACTTGACGTTCCCGTCCTAGCCCTTTCTCAGCTCTCCCGTGCCGTCGAACAGCGCGGCGGTCGCCCGCGTCTTTCCGACTTGCGCGACTCAGGTTCCATCGAGCAGGACGCCGACGTGGTCATGTTCATCCACCGCGAAGACCGGACCAATGAAGCGTCTGATCGCCGCAATATCGCCGAGATCCTGATTGAAAAGCATCGAAACGGTCCGACCGGCAAGGTCGAACTATTCTTCGACGAAAAGCGCGTCAGTTACGTCACCATGGAAAAATCCTCGGAATTCGGCGCTTTCTAAACCATGGCTTCCGACCCACTGCAGCAGCTGGCTAATCTTTTTATCAAGTTCCCGGGCATCGGCGGCCGGCAGGCAAAACGCTTCGCCTATTTCCTCGTCAACCAAGACCCTGAGTTCATCAAGGAGCTGACTTTTGCCATTACCGACGTTCGCCAGCGGGTCAGCCAATGCCGGCACTGTTTCCGCCTCTATACCAAAAACGCCAGCGAGGCGCCGGTCTGCAATTTATGCAGCGATCCGGAGCGAGACCATACGACGCTCTTGATCGTCGAAAAAGACCCTGATCTGAATGCCGTCGAGAAAACCGGCATCTACAAAGGCGATTATTTCGTTCTTGGAGGCCTCTTGCCGCTTTTGGAGGAAAAAGAATCGCGGCACATCCGCAGCGGCGAGCTCGTCGCGGCCGTTACCGAACGG
>DASPMN010000098.1:0-2841 GCA_035627035.1 Minisyncoccota bacterium | reverse complement strand
TGGGCATGCGCGGCTTCGTCTTGAACGACCTGCGGCCTCACGCTGATACGGTGCGCTTGACCTTCGAAGGCCCGACCCGCGGCCTCCTGGGCTATCGTAACCAGTTCGTCATCGACACGAAAGGCGAAGGCATCCTGTCTTCGCGCTTCGTCGGCTTCAAGCCGTTCGCTGGCGAAATCAGGAAGCGTTTGGCCGGCTCGATGATCTCGATGGCTAACGGCAAAGCCCTTGGTTACGCTCTGTGGAACCTCCAGGATCGCGGACAGCTCTACATCGCTCCGAACGTCGAGGTCTATGAAGGGATGGTCATCGGCAACACTTCTAAGGGCGAAGAGATGCCGGTCAATCCAACCAAAGGCAAGCAGCTTACGAACGTTCGAGCTTCCGGTTCTGATGAGTCTATCGATCTGGTGCCGCCGTATGAAATCACCATCGAACGCGGTTTGGAAATCATGACCCAGGACGAATATCTGGAAATCACCCCGACAAGCGTCCGTTTGCGCAAGCAATTCTTGAGCGAGAGCGAACGCGCTAAGGCTAAACGAAGCTAGGGTGTATACTGGGTAGATGAATCACGTAAACAAAGAAACAGCTGTCTTCGGAGGCGGCTGTTTTTGGTGTACCGAAGCAGTTTTCAAAATGCTTAGAGGCGTCATCTCCGTGGACCCGGGGTATGCGGGCGGCAAAATACAAAATCCGACCTATGAAGAGGTGTCGAGCGGGGTGACCGGGCACGCTGAGGTGATCAAAATTGATTATGACCCAGCTCAGATCGGGTATCGAGACCTTTTGACGGTCTTCTTTGCTTCTCATGATCCGACTTCGTTGGATCGGCAGGGGAATGACGTCGGGACGCACTACCGCTCTGCTGTTTTCTATGCTGATTCTCGGCAAAAAGAAGCAGCGGAAGGCTTTATCAAGGAGCTGCAAGCTTCAGTTCCGTCGGGTCAGCCGATCGTTACTGGCCTTGAGCCCTTGGTACGGTTTTATCCGGCAGAGAACTATCATCGAGACTACTACGCTCGTAATTCATCTCAGCCATACTGCCAGGTAATCATTGAACCGAAACTCCAAAAAGCGCAACGGGATTTCGCTGAATTGCTTCGAAAGCGCCAAGCTTAAAAAGCTGAGTTTCAAGGAAAGCAACTGAATTATTGTTGAGAAGAAGTTCTGCTAGCCAACAGGTCCGACAAGAGTAAAAACAGTTACACCACAGCTTTTTCTTCATGTCGAAAGCTCAAGATTTTACGTAAGAATTAAGAAAGTGTGAAGAAAGACGTTGCCATTAATGAAGAAATGTGTTGTTTTGCTGGTTTTGGGTCAGGTATACTGCTCATCAGATTACTAGTTTAATCACCTGTATGAGTAAAAAAACAGCGTGGGCGATGAAGGGAATTATTACCGCAGCATTAATGGTGACAATTCTTACGCCCCACTATTTTATGAGCCAGCTTCAGGCGCTCGTTGCCGAGGCTGACATGGCCCCAAGTTCCGATTTGGAAATGTGGTGGCCAACCGAAGGTTCTGTTGTTACTGGCACGCAGCCTTTCATGGGCATGATGAAAGGCAAGAATATCGACGAATATGTCATGTACTGGCAGGTAGACGACGGCAATAAGAACCGGATGGAAACGAATACTAACAACTACCCGCATAAGGAATCATCCGTAGACCTGTCGAGCTGGAATTGGCGCGGAGCCGGTCCTTACAAGATCACCTTCAGCGCGTATACCAACGGTAACGAAAAAATCACTGAACGATCCGTTACGGTCTACACCGGCCAGCCGAACAGCACGGCTTCAACAGAAGTTCCGGTAGCGGAGAAAACTTCTGAGCCGACGGCAAGCGCTCCTGTCGAATCAGCGGGATCGGCAACGCAGGCTCGCTCAGTGGAAACCTGGTGGCCGGCCAATAATGCCACCTTGGGAGGCATGCAGCCTTTCAAAGCCTTGGTTCCCGAGCTCTCGGTTGAAAAATATGACATGTACTGGCAGGTAGACGACGGCAATCTGAACATTATGCCGACCAGCAACCAGGATTACCCGCACAAAGAAGTTTCAGTTAATGTCGATGCCTGGCGCTGGCGCGGAGCCGGTCCTTACAAGATCACCTTTGTGGCTAAGGACAAGGCCGGTGCCATTATCGGCAAGGATGAACGTACTATTACCATCGCTGGCGGAAGCTCGCAGACCCCTACGGTATCTGAGCCGGTCGCGACGCCAACGGTAACGAAAACGACGACCATTACCACGACTTCCGCTTCTGGCCTGAAGCTGTACGTCAACCCGAATTCTCCGGCTAAGGGCATTGATAAGATTGCCAGCCAGCCGGTAGCGGTTTGGCTGGGCGGCTGGAGCAACATCGGGAACGATGTCGGCGGCGTGATGTCGGCGGCCAAAAGCCAGGGCGCGGTGCCCACCTTCGTCGCTTACAATATCCCGCAGCGCGATTGCGGCGGCTACTCGGCCGGCGGTACGGGCAGCGCTGATGCCTACAAGAGCTGGATCTCAAGCATCGCCAACACGATCGGCGGCGGCAAAGCGATCGTCATCCTCGAGCCGGACGCCCTGTCGCAGATCACCTGTCTTTCCGGCAGCGACCAGGAACGCCGTTACGACATGCTGAAGTCCGCGGTCTCGATCCTAAAATCAAAAGGCAATATCTCGGTATATATCGACGCGGGCCACTCAGGCTGGATTAGCGATACCGACATGGGCAATCGCCTAAAGAAAGCGGGCATTGATTCAGCTGACGGTTTCTCGCTCAATGTTTCTAACTTCAAGCCTACTGCCGAAGAAGTTCGCTACGGCCAGCAGCTTTCAAGCAAGGTCGGCGGCAAGC
>DASPMN010000097.1:0-2930 GCA_035627035.1 Minisyncoccota bacterium | reverse complement strand
CACTGCTGGCGCCAAAAAAGTGGTCATCACCGCTCCAGTAAAAGGCGACTCTGCCAATTCTGACGTGATGGGCGAGACGATCTTGATTGGAGCCAACGAAGAAAAGTTTGGTACCTGCGATATTACTTCCAACGCTTCTTGTACCACCAACTCTGCTGGCGGCATCATGCAGGTCTTGAACGATGCCATCGGCATTGAGAAGGCGATCCTGAATACTGTCCATGCGTATACCGCGACCCAGAAGCTTGTCGACGCTCCTGATGCTAAAGACTTTCGCCGTGGCCGTGCCGCTGCTCAGAATATCGCTCCTTCGACGACGGGCGCCGCGATCGCGGTGACGCAGGTCATCCCTTCGCTTAAGGGCCTCTTCGACGGCGTTGCGGTCCGGGTGCCGGTCGTGACCGGTTCCCTTGTCGACGTTACCTTCATCGCCAAGCGCAATACGACCGTCGAAGAGATAAATGATATTTTGAAAAAAGCTTCGCAGGAAGAACGTTGGAAGAGGGTGTTTGCAGTCAGCGAAGAACCGCTGGTATCGTCCGATATCAAGGGCTCGCCATACGCTTCGATCCTGGATGCCGAAATGACCAAAGTCGTCGGCGGAAATCTGGTGAAGATTATGGCTTGGTATGATAACGAGATGGGGTATACCCATACCTTGGTGGATCATGTTATCAAAACCGGACAATGAATGCGAAAAGGAATATGAAAACCGTTCTTTTGATCCTGACATTCGTCTGCTTAATTGGCTGGCTTGGGTATATCCGTATTTGGCCGAAACAGGTCAAAACCGGAATGATAAAAGTCGATACTTATACCAAAATACAGTTAGTGTTAGGCTTGGTTAATATTGATTAAGTATGAATAATAAGGGTATGTCTTGGCATCTGGAAGTATCTTTACTAAATTTCGGACGAAATTAAACTTATGCGCATCTATCTGGGCAGCGATCATGCTGGCTTCGAGCTTAAGAACAAGATCAAGGAATATCTGAAGGGCTTGGGCTACCAAGTTTCGGACGAGGGCGCCTTCGAACTCGATCAGAATGACGATTATCCGGACTTCATCAAGATCGTAGCCAAGCAAGTGGCAAGCGATCCGGAAGCCCGCGGCATCATTTTTGGCGGTTCGGGCCAGGGCGAGGCAATGGTAGCTAATCGTTTCGCCAATGTTCGCGCCGCGGTCTATTATGGCGGAGACTTGGAAATCGTCGCGCTCTCAAGGCTGCATAATAACGCTAACGTTCTTTCTATCGGGGCTCGTTTTGTCGCTGAGCAAGAGGCGATCGATGCGGTGCAGCGTTGGCTGGCGACCCAGTTCGGCGGCGAAGACCGGCATATCCGCCGGATTTACAAGATGGATAACGAATCGGTCGAACGGCCGGAATTTTAGGCCATGGCAGAAATCATTCCCGCTATTATTGGTTTTCAGTTCTCGGAAGTGCGAGATCGGCTTGCTCAGGTCGAAGGCCTGGCCGACTGGGTCCAGCTCGACATCATGGACGGCCTGTTCGTCCCTCCGTATACCTGGCAGAATCCAGAGGACCTGAATGAGGTCGGCGGCAAGGCTAAGATCGAAGCCCACTTGATGGTTGAACAGCCGGAAATCGTTTTGCGCGATTGGATGAACGTGGTCGATCGCGTTATCGTCCACTATGAATCGACGGAAAACCTGGACGAGATTGTGGATGCGGTTACGGGCTCGAGCGTTAAGCTCGGCATTGCGCTGAAGCTTGAAACGCCGATCGAGTCACTGATCAAATACGCTGACTCGCTTTCGCATGTGCAGCTGATGGGGATCGCTGAGATCGGTTATCATGGCAAACCGTTCGATATCCGAACGCTTGAGCGTATCGAAACTTTACGGCAAAAGTTTCCGAATGCTACAATAGCCATTGACGGCGGTATTACTCTGGAGACAGGCAAAGAGGCGATCAGAGCCGGTGCTGATGCGCTGGTTGTCGGCTCGGCCTTGTGGGAGAGCGAAGATGTTGCGCACGCATTTCAAGAATTCAAAGCACTCTAAAATAAGTATTGTTGCTGCTTTTAGAGAAACGCCCGTATACTCATGCATCTACACGATGAAAAAATAAAACTGCTGGAGACGAAGGCGAACGAAATCCGCAAGTCGATCGTTCGGGCTCTTGTCAAAGCCGGCTCAGGCCATACTGCCGGCCCTTTGGGCATGGCTGATATTTTTGCCTATCTCTATTTCCATGGGCTAAAACATGATCCGAAAAGACCGAAGTGGTCCGACCGCGATCGGATCGTGCTTTCCAACGGACATATTTGCCCGGTGCTGTATTCGGCCATGGCGCATGCCGGCTATGCCCCGGTCGACGAGTTTGAAAAGACTCTTCGTAAATTCGGCTCGCGCTTCCAGGGGCACCCGCACCGGGAATTCTTTCCCGCCCTTGAGACCTCTTCAGGACCGCTTGGGGCGGGCCTTTCTCAGGCCGTCGGCATGGCTATTGCTGATCGGATGGATCATGGAACGGCTAGCGACCGGACGGTCTATTGCTTGATGTCGGATGGCGAATGCCAGGAGGGCAATACCTGGGAGGGGGCTATGTTGGCTGGCCGAGAAAAGCTTCACAACCTGATCGCCATCATTGATCGCAACAATATTCAGATCGATGGGTTTACCGAGGATATATTGCCGCTGGAGCCCTTTGCGGACAAGTGGCGGGCTTTCGGTTGGCATGTTATCGAAATCGACGGCCATAATTTTGAAGCTATCCATGAAGCGGTTGGTCAGGCTAAGGCGGTATTCAACAAGCCGACCGTAATCATTGCGCACACTATTCCAGGGAAAGGGGTAGAGGAATTCGAGCGGAAATATGAGTGGCACGGCAAGCCGCCGACCGCCGAAGAAGGCAAGAAGGCTTTGGCGGAATTGCGGACCTTGGCCGGCCGTATTAAAAGCGAGCA
>DASPMN010000096.1:0-9596 GCA_035627035.1 Minisyncoccota bacterium | reverse complement strand
TATGCAGAAATACAAGGACGAACTTCAGAAACTTAAAGACTAAGCATGGGCCTTTCAATCGGAATCGTCGGCCTGCCCAATGTCGGCAAGTCCACTCTTTTCAACGCGCTGACCCAGAAGAAGGTGCCAGCGGAAAACTATCCCTTCTGCACCATCGACCCTTCGGTGGGCGTCGTTGCCGTGCCTGACGAGCGCTTGCAAAAACTGGCTGAGTTTTCAGGCTCAAAGAAAGTTTTGCCAGCAGTCATTGAATTCGTTGATATTGCCGGCCTCGTCAAAGGCGCAGCCGAGGGCGAAGGATTGGGCAATCAATTTTTGTCGAACATCCGCGAAGTCGACGCGATTGCCGAAGTCGTCCGCATTTTCGAAGACGGCAACGTCCACCATGTCGCCGGCAAGATCAACCCGATGGACGACATTGAAACGATCAACCTTGAGCTCATCTTGGCCGACATGCAAACAGTTTCGAAACGGCGGGCCAATATTTCCCGCGACGCCAAGCGGGGAGACAAAACGGCCGTGCTGGAAGACGGCTTACTAGAACGACTGGAAAAAGCTCTTGAAGCAGGAAAGCTTGCTACGAGCGTTACAGTCACCGACGATGAGAAGCCTGTTTTGCGTGGACTACATCTTCTGACCAGTAAGCCTATTCTTTATGTTTTAAACAAAAAAAGCGGCAGCCAGGCTGTCGACACGACGGAACTTATGAAGTTCCTGGAGGAGAGCAAGGCCAAGTGGGTTACCGTCGACGCTAGCATCGAAATGGAGCTCTCTGAGTTGACGCCCGAAGAAAAAGTAACCTTCAAGCAGGAACTGGGCGTCGAAGATGACGGCGGTATCAACAATTTGATCCGCCGCAGCTACGAACTCTTAGGCCTGATCACATATCTCACCACCGGACCCGAAGAGACCCGGGCGTGGACGATCAAGGAAGGCTGGACGGCGCCGGAAGCGGGTACCGCTATCCATACCGACTTCAAGGATAAATTTATCAAGGCCGAGGTAATCAATTGGCAAGATCTTCTGGGAGCTGGATCAGAAGGCAAGGCCCGGGAAAAAGGCCTGATCCGCACCGAAGGCAAGGAATATGTCGTCAAAGACGGGGACGTGATTGAGTTTAAGATATAGACTTCGAAGCCAGTCTCACGACTGGTTTTTTCCTGCTTCATTCTTCATACTCCCCATGCTAGAGTGTTTTCTATATGGACTACGTACCTCCAAAGAAAATTCTCGAACGTTACGCCGACGTCATGGTCAACTTCGCATTAGGCAACGGCCGCGGCCTAAAAAAAGGGGAGACCGTTTACTTGATCGTCAATGAATATGCGAAACCTCTCTATGCAGAACTTTTAAAGGCGATAATCAAAGCCGGTGGCAACGTCATTCCGAGCTATCTGCCCGACGATGCCGATCGCTACAATACCGGTCGTGACTTTTTCTCCTTGGCGAGCGAGGAGCAGTTAAATTTCTTCCCGGCTAAATATTACAAAGGCCTGGTCGATCAGTGCGATCATTCCCTCTATATCATCGCCAATACCAATCCTCATGCCCTCAAAGGGGTTGATCCCAAGAAAATCATGCTCCGCGGCAAGGCGATGAAGCCCTACATGGACTGGCGCCGCGAAAAAGAGAACAAGGGTAAATTTACGTGGACCTTGGCTCTCTATGGCACCCCGGCAGCTGCCGCTGAAGCGGGAATCAGCCTGGAAGAATACTGGCAGGAGATCATCAAGGCATGCTTTCTGGACAAATCGGACGCCGTCGCACGCTGGAAAAAGGTCTCCGGCCAGATCCAGGATTACAGTCAGAAACTCACTGACCTTAAGATCGACCGCGTCCACGTCGAAGGAAAGGACGTCGACCTGTGGGTAAAAATCGGGGAGAAGCGCAAATGGATCGGCGGGCGGGGCGCTAATATTCCGAGCTTCGAAATCTTCACCTCGCCCGACTGGCGCGGCACCGAAGGCTGGATCAAATTCGATCAGCCGCTTTACCGTTATGGCAATTTGATCGAAGGAATCGAGCTGGAATTCAAAAACGGCAAAGTAGTTAAAAGCAAGGCCAAGAAAAATGAAAAAGTCCTCAGGGAAATGATCGCTACCGAAGGCGCTGATCAGGTGGGCGAATTCTCGCTGACCGACCGCCGCTTTTCTCGCATCAGCCGCTTTATGGCCGAGACGCTCTACGATGAGAACTTCGGCGGCGATCATGGCAATACCCACATCGCCCTAGGCTCTTCCTATCATGACTGCTATGCCGGCAATCCGGACAAGGTAACCAAGCAAGGCTGGAGCAAACTCGGCTTCAACGATTCTTCGGTCCACACCGACATCATCTCCACCACCGACCGCGCAGTTACGGCCTATCTGCCAAACGGCAAAAGCCTGGCCATCTACCAAGACGGCCAGTTTAAGATATAATCAAGGACATGCAACAGAACAATATCCCGACCAAGATGTCGCCGAAGGATTTTTTCCTTCAGGTCGGTACCATGGCGACCCTGTACTTTGGAGTATTTAATTTCTTGTCGCTGGTCTTCCGGATCATCGACTTCCGTTTCCCGGATCGTTTGCAACGGTATGTTGACCCATACTCGGGCGATATCCGTTTTGCCATCGCTTCGCTTTTAGTTATCGTACCGGTCCATCTTTTCCTGATGTGGCTTTTGAACCGCGACTACGCGGCCATGCCTGAGAAAAGAAACTTTCCTGTCCGCAAGTGGCTGGTGTATCTGACGCTCTTCGCCGCCGGCACCGCCATTGTCATTGATCTCATCCTCCTGATCAACACCTTCTTGGGCGGGGAAATCAGCACCCGCTTCGGACTTAAGGTGGCAGCCGTGCTTTTGGTCGCCGGCGCGGTTTTCTGGTACTACATCGCTGATCTGCGCCGGGCTAGCGCCATGTCCGCTTCCATGATGCGCATTTTCATGGGCCTCATACTGGCCCTTGTGATCGGAACCATCATTCTCGGCTTCTTTGTGATGGGTTCGCCAGCGACTCAGCGGCAATTCCGCTTCGACGCCCAGCGGGTCGAGCATCTCAATCAGATCCAGTGGCAAGTGATCAGCTATTGGCAGCAAAAGCAGAAACTGCCAGCTTCGCTCAACGAGCTCAATGACCCGATCTCTTCGTTTATGATTCCTACCGATCCTGCAAATGACGAGGCTTACGAATACCGCCCTCTTAGTCCGCTCAAATTTGAATTGTGCGCGACTTTCAGCCTGCCGACGCCAGCCAATCCGCGCAAAGGCATGCCTGAAATGCCTACGAGCATGACGTATGACGTTGTCGGCCCCGAAGCGACCAACTGGAAGCACGAAGCCGGCAGGCAATGCTACGAACGCGCCATCGATCCTGACCGCTATCCGCCGACGGAGAAGAGGTCTCTGCGTTAAAATTCCGAAAGAAAAAGCCGGGAAATTGCCCGGCTTTTTCTTTCGGAATTTTGTGGTATAGTGCAGAACATGAAATACGACCACGTAAAGATAGAAAAGAAGTGGCAGAAAGAGTGGGCGAAGAACAACATCTACAAAACAGGCTCCAATCAGAAAAAGCCGAAACATTACGTGCTCGACATGTTCCCATATCCATCCGGCCAAGGCTTGCACGTCGGGCATCCGAAAGGATATATCGGTACCGATATTTACTCGCGTTACAAGCGCATGAACGGTTTCAACGTCTTGCACCCAATGGGTTGGGATGCCTTCGGCCTGCCCGCAGAAAACTACGCGATCAAGAACAAGGTCCATCCGGAGGTTGCGGTCAAAAAAAATATCAAACGCTACAAAGAGCAGCTTTCAATTCTCGGCTTTGATTATGACTGGGAACGAGAAATCAACACGACGGATCCTGAATACTACAGATGGACGCAATGGATATTCCTTCAGCTTTTAAAGAAAGGCCTGGCTTACGAATCCTATGAGCCAATCAACTGGTGCCCATCTTGCCAAACGGGCCTAGCCAATGAAGATCTTGAAGACGGCAAATGCGAACGCTGCAAGTCGGTTGTCGAAAAGAAACCAATGCGTCAGTGGGTTCTCAAGATCACCGACTACGCAGACCGTCTGCTTAAGGACTTGGATAATCTTGATTGGCCGGAATCGGTCAAAGAATCCCAGCGCAACTGGATCGGCCGTTCGGAAGGCGCCGAGCTTGAATTTTCGATCAAGGATCGCGAAGAAAAGATCCGCGTCTTCACCACGCGGCCCGATACGCTTTTTGGCGCAACCTATGTTGTCCTAGCTCCAGAGAATCCTCTTATCGAAAGCCTGAAAGAAGACATCCCTAATTGGAAAGAAGTCAAAAAATACCTGGATAAAGCCAAGGCGGCAAGCGATATCGACCGCAGCGCGGAAGGGCGAGAAAAAACCGGCGTCTGCCTTGAAGGGGTCGCGGCGATCAATCCGGCAAATCAGGAAGAACTGCCAATATATGTCGCCGACTATGTCTTGGGCTCCTACGGCACCGGCGCGGTTATGGCCGTACCGGCCCATGACGAACGAGATTACGAGTTCGCGGACGCTTTCGACCTGCCGCTCAAAACCGTCATCCAGCCGCTCATTGTTAAAACCGCCGGCGATGACGCCGTTCAGCCTGGCAAAGCCTTGGAGGAGCGGAGCGCTGTCGTCTGCATCGTTAAGCATTGGTCGGAAGACAAATATCTCTGTTCCCGCTGGAAAAAGAACGACTGGAAAGGTTTTGTCATCGGCGGCATCGAACAGGGAGAAGATATCGGCCAAGCCGGCATTCGCGAGATTCAGGAGGAAACAGGCTATCAGGACGTCGGCTTCCTGACCGGCGTTACGACCGTCCATTCCCAGTTCTATCATGCGGTAAAAAAGGTTAACCGTTTCGCCCATTTCCAGGCGGCTTTTTTCCAGTTGAAAAACGGCAAGAGGAAAGAGACGGCCGAGGAAGAGAGAGAACTTCACGACGTTGTCTGGCTAACGGCCGAGGAAGTCGAGAATTTCCTTAACCGCGAAGATATGAAGCTTATCTGGCAAGCCTTCAGGGGCAATCTTCTCTACGAAGGAAACGGAATCCTGGCCAATTCCGGCGCTTTTAGCGGGCAGGACAGCGAGTCGGCCAAGCAAGCAATCACGAAAGCGGTCAGCGGGAAGCGGGTCACGAAATACAAGCTCCGGGAATGGGTCTTTTCCCGCCAGCGCTACTGGGGCGAGCCGATCCCGGTCATACATTGCCCGCATTGCGGCGTTGTTCCCGTGCCGGAAAAAGACCTGCCGGTAACCCTGCCGAAGGTAAAAAGCTATGCCCCGACCGGCACCGGCGAATCGCCGCTGGCGGCTATCAAAAAATGGGTCAACACGACTTGTCCAACCTGCAAAGGCAAGGCCGAGCGAGAGACCAACACCATGCCGCAATGGGCCGGGTCTTCTTGGTATTATCTCCGCTATATCGATCCTAAAAACAAAAAAGCCTTAATTGATCCTAAAAAAGAGAAATACTGGCAGCCGGTCGACGTTTATGTCGGCGGTACGGAACATGCCACCCGCCACCTGATTTACGCCCGCTTCTGGCATAAGTTCCTCTATGACATCAAGGCGGTCGGCACCAAGGAACCTTTCAAGCTCCTGAAGAACCAGGGCCTTATTTCCGGCCCTGACGGCCGCAAGATGAGCAAGAGCTTGGGCAACGTGGTCAATCCTGACGACATCGTCGAGCGTTTCGGCGCCGACACCTTCCGCCTGTACGAAATGTTCCTCGGTCCGTTCGAGCAAGGCAACCTCTGGAGCACCGACAACATTGTCGGCTCGCGCCGATTCATTGAAAAGGTTTGGCGTTTGGCCGAAAAGGTTGATTCCAAGAAAAAAGCCGACGAACCGGAACTTGAAGCCTTGGTTCACAAGACGATCAAGAAGGTCTCGGACGATATCGAGCGCTTCAGCTTCAACACCGCCGTCTCAGGACTGATGATACTCGGCAATGAATTCGAAAAAGCCGAGAGCATTTCACGGGTCAACTTCGGGATTTTCCTTCAGCTCTTAGCGCCCTACGCTCCTCATATCACTGAAGAACTTTGGCGCTGGTTGGGCAACAAAAAATCGATCCATCTGGAAGCCTGGCCTCGTTACAGCCCCGCCAAGGCCGCAGACAGCCTGGTGACGGTCATCGTTCAAGTCGGCGGCAAGGTTCGAGGCTCCATTCGGGTTAATAGCGATTCGGAGGAAGAAACCGTGGCCAGGAAAGCCCAGGAGGCGCCAGAGATAGGGAAGTGGCTGGAGGGGCAAACCGTTAAGAAGACCGTCTACGTCAAAAACCGCCTCATCAATTTCGTGGTCTAAACGGCTGCTCTTGACATAATTTATAAGTTTGGTAGGGTGATATAACATTATATTTTCGCATATGGCCAAAGAAGCTCTTGATTTCAAAACCAAAGACGTCGTTAAAAAACTTTTGACGGCTCTGCCTGAACGCGCCCGCGACGTTCTTGTTAAACGTTATGGTCTTGATAAGAGCGCCAAGCGCATGACCCTGGAAGCTATCGGCGAAGAATACGGCATCACCCGCGAGCGCGTCCGCCAGATCGAAAACTTCGGTCTCGGTCTCATTAAAAAGTCCGAAAGCTATACGGCCGCTTCTTCGGCTTTCAACGAGCTGAAGAAGCTGATGGAAGGCCACGGCGGCATCGTCCACGAGCAGGAATTCTTGGAAACCATCACCAAGGACGCCCTCACTCAAAACCAAATCCACTTCTTGCTCGTCCTTTCTGATTCTTTCCTCAAGCTCAAGGAAGACGACGAATTCCATCACCGCTGGACGACCAACAATGACCTTGCCGAGCGGGTCCATGCCTCGCTTCGCAATCTTTGCTCCAACTTTACCGACAACGATCTGGTTTCGGAATCTGAGCTGATTGGCCAGTTCTTGAGCGAGCTTAAGGAAGTGGTAAAAGATTCAAAGACCAAGGAGTTCGCCCGCCGCTGGATTGCCATCTCTAAAACGATCAGCCCAAATCCTTTGGGCGAATGGGGCCTTGTTAAATCACCAAACGTAAAAATGCGCGGCATTCGCGATTTTGCTTTTCTCGTCCTGCGCCAACACGGCTCTCCGATGCACTTTTCGGAAGTTGCCAAGTCTATCAGCAAGCTATTTGGCAAAAAAGCCCACCCGGCAACGTGCCACAACGAACTCATCAAAGACAAGCGCTTCGTTTTGGTCGGCCGCGGCCTCTACGCTTTGACCGAATGGGGTTACAGCCGAGGAGTCGTCCGCGATGTTATCCACGCCATCCTTAAGACCGACGGCCCGCTCACCCGCGAAGAGATCGTGGCAAAAGTTCTCAAGGAGCGCCACGTCAAGGAGAATACTATCGTCGTCAATCTTCAAAACACCGCTTACTTCAAACGGGACAAGGCTGGCCGCTATATGGCCGTCTAAAAAGAATTGGCGTATAATAGGGGACATGTTCCCAGACTTTTCCTTTGATATTTTCCTGGCGCTACGTTTTCTTCTCTACCTTCTTCCGTTTATTCTCGGCTTTGTCATCTGGCACGCTTACCTAACCTATATCCGGACCAAGTTCATCCACAATATGGAGTGGGTGACTCTGGAAATCCGCGTTCCGCGGGAAATAAACAAATCGCCTTACGCTATGGAAGTAGTGTTGGGCGCTTTTCATCAGACCGGCGACGGCAACATGATCGATCGCTACATCAAGGGCAAAGTCAGGCCGTGGTTCGCCCTGGAAATCGCTTCTTTTGGCGGCGACGTTCATTTCTTCGTCCAGACGCCAAAAGACTACAAGAATTTGATCGAATCCCACTTCTATTCTCAGTATCCGGAAATCGAAGTGGTCGAAGCCGAAGACTACACCAAGAACGTTCCGTATGGGGCGCCCAGCAGCGACTGGGATATTTGGGGTTGCGAGTTCGAGCTAACCAAGCCTGAGATCTATCCAATCAAAACTTATATCGATTACGGCCTAGCCGACAATCCGAAAGAAGAATACAAAGTCGACCCGATCACGCCAACCATTGAATACATGGGTTCTCTGCAGCCAGGCATGCAGTCATGGCTCCAGATTATTATCATGGGACACAAAGCGCGGTATAATAAACCGGGCACCTGGTTCGGCAAGCAGGAATGGCGCGACGAATACAAGGATGAGTACAAAAAGATCCTCAAGCGCGACAAGCCGCCGGAAAAAGAAAGCCGCGCGGAAAGCAATCTTTCGCCTGGCGAACAGGAAGTCGCCCGATCGGTTGAGCGGAACCTCAACAAATTTCCTTTTGACTGCGGCATCCGCGGCCTTTATCTCGCCCCTAAAGAAATTTTCAACAAGGGCTACACCGGCTCTCTAATGGGCTGCGTGAAGCACTATGGATCGCCCCTCTTGAACGGCTTCAAGCCGACGGAGAAGACGGGTTTCGACTATGCTTGGCAGGATCTTTGGGGCAAGAAGCTGGCAAAAAAGAAAAGCGAGATGTTTGGCGCTTACCGCCGCCGTGGCTATTTCTACGCTCCGATCAACAAGAAACCGATGACTCTTACGACCGAAGAGATTGCCACCATGTGGCATCTGCCGGGCACGGTCGCCAGCACGCCGACCTTGGGCCGCATCGAGTCCAAGCGCGGCGAACCGCCAGCAAACTTGCCCCTGTAGCACAAGATATTTATGGATTTTCCTTATAAATTTAACGAGCCCGAACAACCGCCAACCGGAGAGAAGCCCGGCAAAGTTCCCATCTTCCGCAAGAAATGGAAGCCGTATGCTGTTCCGGCAGCTTCTGTTTTGGCTATCGGCTTTCTCTTTAATTCCTTGTTTATTGCCCCGCCCGCCGATTTCCCGCACGGGGAACTGGTCCATATTGAAAAGGGCTGGTCCGTTGACGAGATTGCAAGCTACCTGAAAGAGCGTTCCGTTATCCGTTCAGCCTGGCTCTTCAAAGCCTTGTCGATGATGACCGGCAAGCAAGCCGATCTCATCGCCGGCTATTACGTCATGGATAACCGTCCAAGCGCCTTTGAAATCTTTAACCGCCTTGTCGCCGGCGATTATCATCTTGTGCCGATCAAAGTAACCATCCCCGAAGGGGCGACGAATGAGGAGGTCGGACTGATCGTTAAGAAGCTTGTGCCAGCAGTGGACCTCGAGCGCTTCAAGCAGCTTACGGTCGATCTGGAGGGATACCTTTTCCCCGATACCTATTTCTTTTTGCCGAACACGAGCGCCGAAGAAGTAGTCGAGGCAATGCGCAAGAACTTCGATACCAAGATCGCGACCATTCAAACAGATATCGAGGAATCCGGCCGCAGCCTGCATGAAATTTTGACCATGGCCTCGCTCTTAGAAGAAGAAGCGATCACTGAGGAAAGCAAGCATGTCATCTCTGGCATCCTCTGGAAACGCATCAAAGTAGGCATGCCTTTGCAGGTAGACGCGGTGTTCCCTTATATCATGGGCAAGAATACCTTCGAACTGACCCTTGATGACCTTAGGGTCGATTCGCCGTATAATACCTACAAATACAAAGGCCTGCCGCCGGCCCCAATTTCCAACCCGGGCCTTGAGTCGATTAAAGCAGCCCTTTCGCCCCACACTTCGCCGTATTTTTTCTATCTTTCCGATATGGA
>DASPMN010000095.1:0-2975 GCA_035627035.1 Minisyncoccota bacterium | reverse complement strand
GAATGGCGCGGTCCTGGATCGGGGTCGGGTTTTCATAACCCTTGCTTACAATTGAGTTTTTAAGTCGTTCATCGATTTGGAAGTCGGTAAATTTGTGGTCAGGCACAAAGTGCTCTACCTCTTCGGTGATAACGGCTTTATTGATAAATTTGGAGACGTCCGAAAACTGAGACTGGCCAGGGCGCTTGCCGCCGCGAGGAGCGCTCGAGCCGCGGAAACGGCCGTGGAAGTTTCCTCCGCCGCGAGATCCGTTAAAAGACGAACCTCGTCCGCCGGACGAACGTGAATTCTTATTGAACATATTTTTTCTTGTTAGACGACCGAAAAGGCCAACAGGCTTTTCGTAATCGTTTGGTAGGCCGAGATGACGAACCGGGCCTCTAGTCTTGTGATAATAGCGTAAGGCGACTAGGGTCTCGCCAGTTCGTAGAGACGAAGAGTCTCGGCTTGCAAGAGAATGATTCTCGAGAAGAAACCAGGAGATGTACTTACGCCATGATTATATACTAGATGAACCGCAATGTCAATGGAAAAAGAAAAACCCCTTCCTCGCTCGAGGTCGGGGCCACTTCTGCAAGAAACAGCTCTTTGCGCCACAGGTTCGGTCTCTTCCTAAGAATCTACCTCCTGGCGCAGGCGCTCCAGATACATTTCCGAAAAATCGCTGGCCAATACAGGAAGCAGCTCTGCAAGATATCCGATGAACTCGTTCGACGGAATATCCATTTGCGCCGCCATCTTGCGGATCTCAGGAATGCCTTTATCCAACTGCTCCTTTATTCGGTCTCCGAACTTTTTCTGTATGTATTCGCTGACCAACTTCCGTAAAAACGCTTCGGAAATTTTAGCCTTTCTGCCTGGCGAAAGCGATCCGTCCAATGTACTTCCTCCTCTAAGCTAGGAATAAACCGATTTCATTATGCCATATTTTAAATAAACAGCAATATTCGAACTTGAATCCGCCGGCAGAATTTTGGACTCCGCCCTACAAAGCGAACCGTTCGTAGTGCACCCTTTCCTTAGCCAGACCCATCTTTTGAAACGATCCCAAGAGCGAGTCCATCATCGGAACCGGCCCGCAAAGATAAATGTCCCGGTCGACGATATCCGGCACCAGCCGCTTGATCTTCTCCTCGTCGATATGCCCCGTCTCCCCTTCATACCCCCGTGCATTGGAAAGGATATTGACGATCCGAGCCGGATACTTCCGCTGCAGCTCTTCAAGCTCCGATCGGAACACGATGTCTTCTTCGGTCTTGTTGCCATACAGAAGAACGACATCGTGGCCTTTTTTAAGCATCTCTTCCGCCAGAGATCGGATCGGCGTAATGCCGATGCCGCCGGCGATCAACAGCACCTTGGACGACAAACCAAGAAAATCAGTAAAGACGCCGTACGGCCCATCGATAAAGACCCTCGTACCGAGCGGCACGTTTTTGACCTGCTTGGTATAGTCCCCAAGCTCTTTGACGGTAACCCTAAGCGTTTTGCCATCCGGCACTTTGGACAAAGAAAACGGATGCGACTGCCAGCGAAGATCCTGAGAAAGAAAGCGCAGGATCATGAACTGTCCCGGTTTGATCGGAAACTTCTCAAGCTCCCGGCCGGCGATATAGACAGAAACGGCATCCGGACTTTCGCGTACGACCCGCTCGACGACAAAGCGATGGCGGTAGAAAAGGTAGAACGGCCGAGCGACGCGGAAAACGAAGTGGCTAGCAAATACGAAAGCGTAAAGCCCGACCCAGTAGCCGTAAAAGATCTTGCTTGAGAGCAATGTTCCGCCCTGGGCAAGCTGATGCCAGAACGACAAGAATACCGCCCCGTACGCTATCAAATGGACGCCGTACCAGGCCTCGTAGCGCAGGCGCGAGCGAACAACGTAAATCGAAGTGCCGACTACCGCAAGGAACAGCCCTGCGCCGATCATCGCCCATAAAACATAATCGTGTTCAGCGGCAAGCGAGGCGAGCTGCGTCCTCAAGCCTGCCCCGGTCGCCGCCATATAGCCCCAGACGATAAAAACAGGATGGAACAGCAGGAGCAGGATGCCATTGCGGCCGTTCTTGTGATGCAAGCGCGTCAGCCTGTCCAAGCCAAACACTCTTTCGAGCCATGGCAGCCGGCCGACCAGAAAGAATTGCAAGAGGATCATATAGGCCGCAACCAGGCCGGCCAAGCGTCCGCCAGCGATCAGGAAACCAGAAAGGCCCTGCGACCATAGCGGCAGGGCTCCCTGGAACCAATAGAAAGCGATCACGGCCCAGTTAAAGAAATACAATCCGAGCCAGAATTTTTTCATTGGGTTTTTAGAAGATATTATTCAACGATCAGGTTTCCCTTCATGCCCATCTGGCGATGCGAGCCGACTGAGCAGTAGTATTCGAAGGTTCCTTTCTTGTCAGCAACGAATTCTACCGTTTCTTGAGCGCTTCCCTGCAGAACCTTGGTGCCTACATTGTAGCCTTCCAAGCGCCAATCATGAGTGCCCTGGCTGTTAACGAACGTAACGCGAACCCGGTCGCCCTCCTTGACTTTCATCTCAGGAAGGGAAAATTTGAAATTGGTACCGGTTACCGTAAATTCCTTTACCGCTCCCTGAGTAGTCCCAGTGGAAGTGGCGGTCGAAGTCGAAGTGGTTCCCGTAGTGCTGGTGGCAATGTTCAAATCAATCTGCTCATCGGTTTCTGTCGGCGTAGTGCGGTTGGCAGCGAAGATGCCGACCAGCAGAAGGATAACGATAGCACCGATCAAAAGCGCGGTTTTATTCATAGCGAAGATTAAATTAATGACAATAACGATACAATGATACTCAACAGTGCAGAGCCCGTCAATTCAGACTCTCTTGCTATCAACGTAAGCTCCCAATATGAAGCTTTAATGGAGAAAGCGAAGCCTATTCTCCGTCATTTCCCCACTGCCAGCGGGGCTTTTCTCCCTTGTAATAGCAGAGTCCGACAAAGGCAGCGGTGCTG
>DASPMN010000094.1:0-2523 GCA_035627035.1 Minisyncoccota bacterium | reverse complement strand
CTTTAATCTTTTGTTTTTCCAGCTTTTTCACCAGCAAGCTAACCTGAGTTGCTTTACCGGAACCATCAGTACCGTCTATCACAATAAATTTTCCCCGTTTCTTCGCCATGCTATTTTCCCGTACTGCCGAAGCCCCCTATTCCTCGGCTTGAATCCGACAATTCGGCCATTTCGACAATATCGGGCCGTTCGATCTTTTGAATAAGCAGCTGGGCTATTTTATCCCCCCTCTCTATCGTATATATTTCCGTCGAAAGGTTGACCAGGCCGACCAGAAGCTCGCCGCGATAGCCAGCATCCAATACGCCGCCCAAGGTCTTCAAGCCGTGATTATGCGATAAGCCGCTTTTGTCCCAAACCAGGCCGACATGACCATCTGGCAGCTCAAAAGCCAAACCGGTCGGAATCTGGACCCTCTCCCCTGGCGCGATTATCGTTTCCTCAACGGCAAACAAGTCCATTCCAGCATCTCCCGGATGCGCAAAGCGCGGAATTATCGCCTCTGAGTGGACTTTTTTGATCCTTATTTCCATGATTTTATACTAGCATAAAAAGAACCCTAGCAGAGCTAGGGTTCATTAAGGGCTACCGAGTCATGCCATAGATATTGCTTTGCATGACAGAAATGGAAAGATCTCCACCAAACTGGAAACGACCCGGCAGGCACCGGCGGAAGCAAGAGCCTCGGGGGTCGGAGAAACCAAACTACATCTACCGATGCAACGAAGACCCAACGCAACGCCTTCTCTGATTCCAGACGGCGAGTCTTCGATCAAAACAGCCTTATCAGTTCGGACGCCGAACTGTTCACAAGCCATTTTGAAAGCTTCGGTTTTCGGACAAGCTCCGCCGATCACCAAATCAAACCGGTTCAGCAGCCCAACGTCCGCAAGCTTCCTCTCGGTCAAAGCCTGAGCGCAAGCGCTAACCACTGCGACTTTTTTTCCCGATGACCGAAGAGAAGCTACCAGCTCAATGGCTCCAGGGTACGCGCGTTTGACCGGGCGATTATCAGATGCCTCCCGGTAAATCCTCCATATTTCTTTATCAGAGACATGCGAAGGAACCCCGATCCTCAGGTAATCGATATATCGCTCGACAGCTCCCGATTCTTTGAAGTAGGTCCCAGGATCAGACATTTCACATCCGAAAGCCTTCCGTACCGCCTGAGCGCCATAATACGCGTCCATAAGAGTCGGAACCAGGACGCCATCATTGTCAAAAATAACCGCCTCAAAACCCATCAGGCCAGCCTCCAAGTTTTGTTAAGTTCTTGAAACACGCTACAACGTTTTTCTTGCTTAGTAAAGAACCGTGCTCTCAGAAACTTTTTTCAAAAAAGTTTAATCATCTCTTCGGCCTCGCCGACCGAAGAATAGCAGTTCGTTGAAAAGGTTGAATTGCCAGCCAGCATTGCTGACACCCTCTTTCCTTCGGCTGAGCGATAGAGGCATAAGACAGGTTTGTTGAGCGCTTCGGCTTGGCCGAGCTCATAACCCACGCCCAAGCTCGGCTGAGTCACTTCCGAAATGATCGCGTCAGCCGACCGCAGCCACGACATATCCCGCTCGTAAATTTCCCGGTCCAACAATGCCTCGCCAGAACCGGTCAGCTCAGCACTGCCGAAATGTTCGGTAAGCACTATCGCATATTTCCCGATGCGCTCTATGAGTTCAAAATAAATTTCCTGATCATCGCGGCCTCCCCTGATTGAGGCGGCAAAATATATTTTCAGCATTAGTTCTTCAAAATCTTACCAATCCTCTCCGCCAGCTTGATAAAGTCTTTCTCCTTCTTGCCGCGAGTCGTCTCAGCCGCGGAGCCGAGACGGATGCCCGACGGATCGAACGGCGTCCGAGTTTCGCTCGGGATCGTATTCATATTGACGATAATGCCGGCCGCTTCGAGCCTCTTGCTCGCCTCCTTCCCCGTTATCCCCTTTCCTCCCATCCAGGTATCGACAAGGACCAGATGCGTATCGGTGCCGCCGGAAACGACGTGCCACCCGCGCTTCTTGAGCTCCAGAGCCAAAGTTTTAGCATTCGCCGTTACCTGCTTAGCATATGCCTTGAATTCTGGCCTGGCAGCCTCAGCCAAGGCGACGGCAACCGAAGCAACCTGGTTGATGTGCGGGCCGCCCTGAAGGCCGGGGAAAACCGCTTTGTTGATCTTTTCAATCAAACCTGTTTTAGCAAAAATAAGGGCGCTGCGAGGACCCCGCAGCGTCTTATGGGTTGTCGTCGTCACAACGTCCGCGTATTTAAACGGGCTCGGGTACGCCTTACCGGCAACCAAACCAGCAACATGGGACATGTCGACCATAAGGAGCGCCCCCGAAGCGTCAGCGATCTCGCGGAATTTAGCCCAATCGATCTTGCGCGGGTAAGCGGTATAGCCGGCGACGATAAGTTTCGGCTTTTCCGTTATCGCCACATTCTTGATCTCGTCGTAGTCCAGCACCTCGGTCTCGGGATCGACGCCGTACGGCACCTGGATCCAAAACTTACCAGTTGCCGACACTTT
>DASPMN010000093.1:0-5705 GCA_035627035.1 Minisyncoccota bacterium | reverse complement strand
AGCGCGGGGTCATAGGTCCGGGCGACGGCGCCAAGCCGCGCGAAGTCTACGGCGCAGCGCCATCAGCAACCACCAATGACGGTTATGGTGAACAATAGCGGTTTTAAGCTGATATTCATCATCGTAGTTTTTACTGGAGTTGCAAGCTATGCGCTCTTCAGGGCCTACAACTTGATCGCCGGCCCTTCGCTCGAGATTCAAGAGCCCATTTCAGGCAGTACCGTGACCGATCCCTTGATTACCATCAAGGGCACCGCCAAAAGGATAGCCAAGCTATCGCTTAATAATCGTCAAATTTTTACTGACGAAGAAGGGCGCTTCGATGAAACTTTACTTCTCGCGGAGGGCTATACTATACTGACCGTACGCACAGAAGATCGTTTCGGAAGAAAAGTTAGGAAGACGATCGAACTTATTTACCAGCCGCCAGCCGGCAATCCGGCTTCGGCACATAACCACTAGACACACCATGGCAAAGACGGCAAAGAAAGCACCTAAAGAGATAGGCGGAGCGATCGAAGCGACGATCAGGGAAATTCAATCGCGTTTCGGCGATGACGCCCTTATGAAACTCGGCGAAAAGCCTCGCGTCGACGTTAATGCCATTCCGACCGGTTCCCTTTCTTTAGACATGGCCCTCGGTATCGGCGGTATTCCTCGCGGACGCATCATTGAAATCTACGGCCCAGAATCCTCAGGCAAGACTACCCTAGCCCTTCATATGATCGCTGAGGCCCAGAAACAAGGCGGCGTCTGCGCTTTTATCGATGCCGAGCATGCCTTAGACCCGGTATATTCAAAGAATCTCGGCGTTAAAGTTGAAGAACTCCTCATTTCTCAACCAGATTACGGCGAACAAGGCCTGGAAATCGCCGAAAGCCTCATTCGCTCCGGCAAGATCGACATTATCGTCATCGACTCCGTAGCGGCCCTAACCCCTAAGGACGAGATCGAGGGCGACGTCGGCCAGCAACATGTCGGCAAACAGGCCCGCCTCATGTCCCAGGCCCTGAGGAAAATGACCGCTATTGTCGCCAAGTCGAAGACCGTCGTTATTTTTATCAACCAAATCCGCATGCAGATCGGCGTCATGTTCGGCAACCCGGAGACCACCCCAGGCGGCAAGGCTCTCAAATTCTACTCCTCTGTCCGTTTGGATGTCCGGCGCATTGCCCAAATCAAAAAGGGCGAAGACGTTGTCGGCGGACGCGTCAAAGTCAAAGTAGTCAAAAACAAAGTCGCTGCGCCTTTCCGCGTCGCCGAGTTCGACATCCTCTACAATGAAGGCATCTCCCCCGAGGGCGAAGTCATCGCTCTCGCCGAAAAGCACGGCATCATCGCGAAATCCGGCGCTAACTACTCCTATGGCGACATCAAACTCGGCAAGGGTTATGACGCCACTCGCACCTACCTTAAAGAGAATCCTGAACTCCACGAGGAATTAGTCGCCAAGGTGAAGGAAGCCTTGATTGCGAGCGAGTAATCCTTAGCTAGACTTTACTATCTGATTGAGCTAGGATAAGGACGCTATGTTAGAATACAACGAAATTCGACCGCGCAAATATATCGTGTTTGACGGAGACCCTTATGAAGTAATCGATTCCCACGTCTTCCGCAAACAGCAGCGCAAACCGGTCAACGCAACCAAGCTAAAGAACCTCATTACCGGCAAGATCGTCGAGCATTCATTCCACGTCAGCGACAAAGCCGAAGAAGCAGAACTTAAAAACCGCAAAGTTAAGTTCCTCTACGAAAACCGCGGCGAATACTGGTTCTGCGAAGAAAACGACCCGTCCAAGCGCTTTAGCCTGACCAAGGAACAGGTTGGGACAACTATCAACTACGTTAAACAGAACAGCTTAGTAGACCTTCTCTCATTCGAGGAAATCCTGCTAGGACTGACCGTACCGATCAAAGTCGAACTCAAAGTTACCGAAGCCGCCCCAGCGGTCAAAGGCAATACTATCCAGGGCGGCCTTAAGCAAGTAACCCTAGAAACAGGAGCTACGGTCAATGTCCCTATGTTCATCAACGAAGGCGACGTTATCCGGGTCAATACTGAGAGCGGCGAATACGTAGAGCGCGTCTAGCCCCTCCTCCCCCGAGATACTAAAAAATCCCTCATACGAGGGATTTTTTAGTATTGCCAATTTGAGGTTAGGCAGCTACGTATGGCAGAAGGCCGAGGAAACGAGCCCGCTTGATTGCCAAGGCAACCTTGCGCTGCATGCGGGAAGTCATCCGCAGACGGCGATGACCTACGATCCGGCCATGAGTGTCGATAAAGCTCTTCAGGAGTTCGACATCCTTGTAATCGATTTCTTTAAGATTGTTGAATTGAATATTCTTCATAGCTGATGCTTCGGTTTAAAATGGAATGTCTTCTGGGTTTATATCTTCGTCAGGATATTCGATAGTATCGATTCCCTGGTCTGCTGATGGCTTATCTACCCCTTCCGAGGCCGTTTGGCCTCCTGCCGGAGCAGCGCCGTCGCGGCGCGGTCCGAACTGGACTCGATCAGCGACAATCTCCGTGCGGTACTTCTTGCCTTCAGGACTATCCCAGCTCCTAGTCTGCATGCGCCCTTCGATCAAGACAGAGGCTCCCTTTTTCAAGTACTGAGCGCTCGTATTGGCCTGAGCGCCGAAAACTACGACGTTGTGGTACTGGGTGTCCTCTTGCCGAGCCCCGTTCTTGTCCTTCCAGACCCGGCTCGTTGCGACCGAGAAGCTGACAACCGCAGCGCCCGACGGCAATGCGCGGAGTTCAGGATCCCGCGTCAGGTTGCCGATAATGATCGCTTTGTTGAGATACATAGGCTTTAGACCGTTGGAGTAAGCAAACCTTCTATTTCTTTATCAATATCTTCCTTGGTCATTTCAGCTTTTTCGCCTTCTGCAGCGGCTGGCTCCTCTACCGGCTCTGCAACTTCAGATTCAGGAGTTTCTTCAACCCGGTCTTCAGGACGAGCCGAACGAGCATTCGGGCCTTTCTGGGCAGCCAGAGGCTGGGCAGAAGCCGGAACGACGATCAAAAGATGGCGGATGACTTCAGGGGCTTTATCCAAAAGCTCCTTGGCGGCATGGACAACGTCCGGTGCGGCATCAAAGCGGACAGCTCCGAAATAAGCGTCTTTGAAGATGCTGCGCTTATTATTGATCATTTTGCTGATCGGATAAGCCAAGGCGACCATCTTAGGCGACTGCTGGGCGGTAATACTGGAACCAGCAGCCTCAACGGCAGCCTTAACGGTCTTATTAAAAACCTCAGCGAGCTTTTCTTCAGACACCAGAGGGCTCAAAATATAGCCTATTTCATAGGTCTTCTGGTCCTCGGCGACTGGATTGTCTGTATGATTATTCACGTACGGTATCTTAACACAGGAAAAACAAAAGTCAAAGCCTTATTCCCAGCCAAAAAGCCGCCGAGCGTTAGCCATGACCGCCTGGGCCATTTCCTCTTCCCCTATCCCTTTAATGGCCGCCAAGCGGCGGACCACTTCGGCTACGAAAACCGGCTCATTGCGCTTGCCGCGATGAGGGGTTGGCGTAACATACGGGCAGTCCGTTTCCGACAGAAGCCGATCCAGCGGCACGGAACTGATCGCTTCGTCATAATCGCGCGTGAACGTAATCACGCCCGTAAACGAAACCGTGAACCCTAGATCCGAAAATTTCTTCGCTTGCAGGGCTGTCCCGGCAAAGAAGTGAGCATTGCCGGCAACCTTAGCCTGCTCCTTCAGCATGGCAATCGCGTCATCGTAAGCATCAGGCGCCCCGGCTTCTTTAGAAGGCCGTATATGCAGCATCAGGGGCTTGTTCATCTCATTAGCCAAAGCGATCTGCCGGGAAAAAGCCTCTCGCTGCCTTTCGATCGATTCGGCTTCAAGCCGATAATAATCCAAACCGCACTCGCCGATGCCGACAACCTTCGGACTCGCGGCCAGAGCGCGGTAACGCTCCATATCGAATTCTTCGCCTCGCGAGGTGAAATCTTCCGCCCCCTCTCCCAACTCCTCGCTGTCATGCCGAGAACGCGAGGTGTGGATCGGATGGAGGCCGATAATCGCATAGACGCCCTCTTCGTACCTCTCGGCCATTTCGACCGCTTTTTTAGACGTGTCGTACTGGGTGCCGACATTAACCATCCACGTATCGTTTTCAAGCGCTCGAGCCACGACTTCGTCCCGGTCCTGATCGTAGGCGGCGAAATTTACATGGGCATGAACGTCAATGAAGCGAGCAGCCATGGTTTTATTTCCTCAAGAACAAAGGCTCTTCCGGCATTTTGTTCTCCTGAATCAAGCCCTTGATCTTTTCGCTCGTCGAAGGCATGAACGGAGCAAGCATGGCAGCGACGGCGTACAGATCGCGCACCAAAGCGGCAATGAGCTCTTTACCCTCTGCTGGACGTTCTTTTATAACGCTAAAAGGCCTGGTTTCCTGAATCCTAAGATCCAGCTCACCGACCGCGGCATCCACCTGTTCCAAAGCTCGATGCACTTCAAAAGCGGCCAGGCTATCCGCCCACGAAGACGCGGGCTTTGAATCCTGCGCCTCGACCGGAGCCTCTAGGTGCGTAGCGGCTAGTTTCATAATCCGACTGACAAGATTGCCGATGCCGTTAGCCAGCCGGCCATTGTATACCTCTTTGATCCGTTCAAGCGTGACATCGCTATCCTCGAAAGGATTAAGGCTTGCCAAATAGTAGCGCAGAGCCTCTGTGCCGTATTCCTCGATCACGTCGAGCGGATTAATGACGTTTCCTAGGCTTTTGGACATTTTTTGCCCGCCGGAGATTATAAACCCATTAATGACGATCTGTTTTGAAGGCGGGAACCCCGCGGCCATCAGCATCGCCTGCCACATGGCCGACTGCTGGCGCAGATTGTCTTTGCCGGCAAATTGCGTGACCGGCCACCAGGCCTCGAATTTGGCCATATCCCCCGGCCAACCGATAGCTGAAATATAATTAACGAGAGCGTCGAACCATACGTACATTACCTGCGATTCGTCTCCTGGCACCGGCACGCCCCACGGCATCTTGCTCGCCAAGCGGGAAATACTGAAATCCTCCAAGCCGCGGGAGACGAAAGCCTTGATTTCATTGAACCTAAACGACGGAACCACGAAATCCGGACGGTCGGCATACAGCTTAAGCAGCCCCTCCTGGAAAGCGGAAAATTTGAAGAAATAGTTTTCCTCGTCAATTAACTCCAGCTCGCGATTGGGATGGATCGGGCAGCGGCCGTCTTCCAGTTCGGAATCGGTCTTTTCCAGTTCGCAGCCGACGCAATATTTGACCTGATACTGCTTTTTGTAGATATAGCCGTTGCGGTCGCAGAGGCGCCAAAACTCTTCAGCAGCCGCCACATGTCCGGCATCGGTCGTACGGATAAAATTAATATCCTCGATCAGGCCGAGAATTTCTTTGAGTTCGCGAAACTTTTCCGCATAGCCGTCAACGTACGCCTGCGGAGTGATGCCGGCCGCCACAGCATTCTGATAGATCTTTTGTCCGTGTTCGTCGGTGCCGGTGTTCAAAAAAACCTCGCGGCCAGCCTGCCGATGAAAGCGCGCGATAATGTCTGCTCGCACGATTTCAGCCGCAAAGCCGATATGTGGATCAGAATTAACGTACGGCAGCGTAGTAGTGAGATAAATCCTTTCCATATGAGAAATTTAAGCCGTGTCGCGAGAAGCTT
>DASPMN010000092.1:0-2540 GCA_035627035.1 Minisyncoccota bacterium | reverse complement strand
TCGTGCCGATATCTCATGCGACCGCTGTCCTAAAATGGGGAGAGGCTACGGTTTATACGGACCCTGTCGGCGAAGCCTCGAGTTTCCGCGGGCAACCATCGCCTGATATCATTTTGCTGACCGATATCCATGCCGACCATTTTAGTACGAGCACGCTCGCTGCGGTATCGGGCGATGCCGCATTAATCGTTCCTCAGGCGGTAATGGATAAGCTGCCGGAGAGCCTCGCTTCCAAGGCTATGGTGCTTAACAACGGCCAGAATCTGACCGAGCAAGGCTTTCGGATCGAAGCTGTCCCTATGTACAATTATCCCGAAAGTGCCGATAGTCGCCATGTAAAAGGTCGGGGCAACGGATATATTGTCGAACGCGACGGTTTCCGTCTGTACGTCGCGGGCGATACGGCAGGAACGCCGGAAATGAGGGCCCTTAAAGATATCGATATGGCTTTCGTGCCGATGAATCTTCCCTTTACCATGGGAGTCGAAGAGGCTGCTGACGCAGTGCTGGCCTTCAAGCCAAAACAAGTCTATCCCTACCACTATCGGGGGCAAGATGGCCTAGCAGACGTAGGGAAATTCAAGCAGCTCGTAAATGCTGCCGATCCCAATATCGAAGTGGTGCTGGTTGACTGGTATCCTGAGCGGTAAGAAAGGCTTCATTTTTATCTCATGAAGCTAGGGTTTACTTTTTGTGGGTTTAGCACCTTATACAACAAGGAGAGAAAGAAATGAGGCTGATGACGGCGGCAGTTTTGGTTGCGCAGGCTGCGACGGTGACGGGTTTTGATAACCCGATACATACCTATCCGTCTATTCCGGGGACTGGCATACGGACCATGATTTCAGCTGATGTGAATCGAGACGGCTACGACGACCTTTTGACGATGGGCCGGGGTTTCGGTCGGATCGACAGTCGAGGTTTTGGCGTTCCGGGAACTGAAGAGGACCAGTTGCAGGTGTGGTTGAGTCTGGCCAACGGCGCTTTTGCCGGACCGCTGACTCAGACGTGCCCAATACCTGATTGCGGCTTTGTTGCTGGTTCCCTGACCGGAGGCGGAGGGCTGGATATTATTACCGACCCTGGAATCTGGTTTCGCCCATTCTCACTGCGCTTGTTCCCGAGCGAGGAGGACGGCTTACCTGGCGAACCGCTAACGATAGCTCTGCCCGAGGGGGAGATCGCCATTGCGACGTTTATCAGGACGGGGCGCGATGGCGCCAAGCTGGATGTCTTCCATGTTTCAGGCAGAGACTTCCAGGTAGATGGTTTTGTCCGCTATGGACCGCTTAGCCTTACGACTTATCGTTGGGCAGGTTCTGGCCTGGTCCGGGAAAGAAGTTTGATTATCCATCACTGTGGTGGGGATATTGTCCATGATCGGTTGCTGGTCCGAAGGAATGAAGGCGGGTACGTTATTGTTCCACGCGGTAGCCAGCAGGGGATCAAATTAAGCTTCGATCGATTCGGAAGATCCTTCCGCAAGGCGACTATTCGCTTGCCCTTTGATGTGCAGGATTTTCAAATATCTGACCTTGATGGCGATGGCAGGGAAGAGCTGGCCGGGATTAGCTCCTCGGGCATCCGGGGGCGCCTGTTTGTCCAGAGGCTTTCTGGAAGGCTGCTGACTTTCCAGTACCCCCTTTTGCATAGTCCCGGGCGGCTTAGGACTGCGGATTTTAACGGAGACGGCCTGACGGATGTTGTCCTTAGCCAAACCGATCACGGCCGGGTTTGGTTCGGCTCTCTTTACCTGGGTAGCGAAAGAGGCTTGCAAGAATTGCCGGCCAAATTGAGGATTGAGCGATGGGGATTCTCTGTTGGTGATTTTGACGGCGACGGCTTATCGGATTTGGCCAGTTTTATGCCTAATCAGATATGGAGCTTGCTTAATCACCGTTAATGTCATAAGGATGGGCGCGCCGTTGGTGCCCCATCCTTTTTACTGTCTTATTAAAAAAGGGCACCTCAGCGAGATGCCCTTTTTTTGCTTTATGCAGCAGCTTCTTCTTCAGCTGGAGTAGCTTCTTCTGCTGATTCTTTTTCCTCGGTGGCCTCCACCTCTTCTTCAGCAACAGGGGTTACGCCATCTACTTTTACTTCGTCCATGTGAATATCTGTTTGGGTCTGATAAAGCACGACCTGGGAATACCTTAACCTATATTCCCGCAAAAAGCTACCCAGGAAGGCTTTGCTGGGCTACAATAGGAAATATGGGAAATTACTATTCGTGGCCGGCGCTCGTTTCACTGTCCCTTGTGGCCGGTCTTTTGTCGTGGACGGTTTATGACCTGGACAGTTCCAAAGGAGAGCTGCGAAGGGTGCGCGGCGAGCTGATGTCGACAGCCGATCAGCTTCTGCGCAAGAGCGAGGCGTACGAGGCCCTGTCTCGTCAGCATGCCGGCCTTGCTGAAGCCTTGAAGGTTGAGCGGGAAAAGAATAAGAGCTTTGAGGGGCAGATCGGCGAAATTGCGAGTACGGTAGGGGCGCTGGAGAAGCTTAGAAAAACAGATCCTCAGCTGCTGCAAAAATATTCCAAG
>DASPMN010000091.1:0-7307 GCA_035627035.1 Minisyncoccota bacterium | reverse complement strand
CTCGTATCTGCCGCAGATCATAACGACGTCGGCATACTTTTGAGCGACGACCCGGCCATAGGCATTGGTGAACTGCTTGCCTGACGGGGAAAAAAGGATGACTTTCGCCTTCTTCGGATCTTTCACCGTCTTGAGCGCCTTTTCAGCCGCGCGGACGATCGGTTCGGCGTACATCACCATCCCCGGCCCGCCGGCATACGGCCGGTCGTCGGCTTTCTTGTGCTTGTCCTTGGTAAAATCGCGCGGGTTGTAGAATTTGAACCTGATTTTCTTGGCTTTCTGCGCCCGGGCCAAAATCGACTCGTTAAGATACGAATCGAAAATGTTCGGGAACAAGGTGATAACATGGAAGGTGATCATGCGCCTAGCCTAGCACAACTTTTTAGGCAAACAAAAAACCCGGCTCTCGCCGGGTTTTTTGTTTTAGAACTTCAGGTCGTTCATCACCTGGTCGACAGAAGCGGAAGCGCTCTGCTGCTCAGGACGGGACGAGCCTTCCGGTTCGTTTATTTTAAGATTAACACGTGCATTGTTTTTCATGCCGACAACGCGAAGCAAGGTGCGGATCGCCTTGGCAGTGTTGCCTTGGCGGCCGATGATCTTGCCCATGTCGGCGGGATTTACGTCGAGGGTCATCAAAACGCCCATTTCATCAACTTTGCGATCGATTTTAACCTGGTCCGGATTATCAACCAATGACTTGACTACATATTCGAGAAACTCCTGGTCTTTGAATTCAGCCATATCGATGAACTAAATTTGCTAATTCATTTCAGTTGCGCCGACAGCGCACTGCTATGCTCAACTATAGCAAACCACATTACCATGTCAAAAGAGTGAAATAACAATGCGGGGATAAAAAAACAGATGCAGCGCATCTGTTTTTTTATCGAAAGCCTTTTAAGCGGCTGGTTCTGGAGCTGGTTCTTCAGCCGGAGTCTCGGCTGGCACTTCAGCTGGAGCTTCTTTGGCCGGGGCTTCAATTTCAGGAGTCGGAGCCGGTTCGACTTTTGCTTCCTCAGGCTTGGCTGGAATGCGAACTCCCTGCTTTTCTCCTTGGATGATCTTCTTCGATACGAGAATATTGTTTACCGTATTGGAAACAGTTGCGCCCTTTGAGATCCAATGCTGGATACGATCGCCCTTGAGAACGGTCTGGCCTTTGCCTTTGCGGGCGTCATAGGCGCCGACGATCTCCAAGAACTTACCGCTCTGGGGGCCGTTTTTAGAGTCGGTCACGACAACCCGGAAAGACGGGTCATTCTTGCGGCCAACACGCTGTAATCGGATAGTTAACATACCGCGCTATATTAACAGAGCCTATCAAAAAGGTCAATCCTTCATTGACCGACGCAAGGCCAGCCTATATAACTAAGCCAGAGACAGTAGGGAAAGGAACTTCCTGATGACCGGCAAAAAGGAACGGCGGCGTACAACGGGACGCCACGGCAAAGCCTGCCGAACAAAACGCCGGCGGCGCACGAACGGCCAAAAAGCGGGGCGGGTACCGAAGACGGCACGACCGTCACCCTCCTGATCCTTAAAAAGAAACGCTGCCGGTTTTTGAAACACTGGCTGGCGACCAGATTTTGAGGCTTCCTGTTTGCAAGCCGCCGCAATCAATCGCGGTGGCTTTTTCCTTTGTTTTTTGCAAGAATAGCCCTATGTCTACAACAACGCCCACAAATAGCACCCCCTCGCAAGAACTTATCGGCTCTATCCGTCTGACCGGCAAAGGCATCGGCTATGTGCGGACCGCCGAAAATCCCGAGATGTCGATTGAGATCGACCCGGCTTTCCTTAATACCGCCATGCATCGCGACACCGTCAAAGTCGCCCTGCATGCTAAAAAAGGCGACCAGATGACAGGCGAAGTCATCGAAATCGTCAAACGCAACAAACTGGAACTGGTCGGCACCCTGGTGGAAGATGGCGGCATCATGTATGTCGACGCTGACGATCCAAAAATGTACGTCAGCATTGCCATTCCCAAAGAGGCCCTCGCCGGCGCGGCGGTCGGCCAAAAACTTCTTGTCCGCATCGTTCATTGGAGCGACCCAAAAAAGAATCCGATCGGCGAAGTCCTCCGCATCATTGGCAAGCCAGGCGAACACGATGTCGAAATGCAGACCATCGTTTTGGAAAAAGGCTTCCGGCCGGAATTCCCGCCAGATGTCGAACGGGAGGCAAAGGCCCTTCAGGAACAGGCCGCAGTTGATATTGCAGCCGAAGGCGCCAAGCGTCGCGATTTCCGCCAGATCTTCACCTGCACCATCGACCCAGTCGATGCCAAAGACTTCGACGACGCCCTCTCCTATCAAAAACTGCCTGATGGCACCATTGAAATCGGCGTACATATCGCCGACGTTTCGCACTATGTCCGGCCAGGGACCGCTTTGGACCGAGAGGCTTCGAAGCGGACGACTTCGATCTATCTGGTTGATCGCACCATCCCCATGCTGCCAGAAGGCCTCTCTAACGACATCTGCAGCTTGGTGCCGAACGAAGACCGTCTGACCTTCGGCGCAGTGTTCACCTTTGATCCTAATTACAACCTGACCGGCGAATGGTTCGGCAAGACAATCATCCATTCCGCCCGGCGCTTCAGTTACGAAGAAGCTCAGGAAGTATTGGAAAAGAAATCTGAAGAACGCGCCGAGGAGCTGCGCACCATGAACGACATCGCCTACAAACTGCGCGAACAGAAACTCGCTGCCGGCGCCCTGACTTTCGAAGAAGACGAGGTAAAATTCAAGCTTGATGAAAAAGGCGTGCCAGTCAGCGTCTACAAGAAGGAGCGCAAGGATGCCCATAAGATGATCGAAGACTTCATGCTTTTGGCCAACAAAAAAGTGGCCGAATATGTCTCCCGACTAGTCAAAGACAAGCCGAAGATGTTCGTCTACCGCATCCATGACGCCCCAGACCTTGAGCGCATCATGCAGCTCGCCTCTTTCTTGCGACCGCTGGGCTACAAGCTGGAAATCAAGAATGACCGCGTCGTACCGCAGAGCATCAATAACTTGCTGGCCCAGTCCGCCGGAACCCCGGAAGCCGACATGATCGCCCGGGCGACCGTGAAGTCGATGTCTAAAGCGATCTATTCCATGGTCAATATCGGCCACTACGGCTTAGCCTTCGAATATTACAGCCACTTCACTTCTCCGATCCGTCGCTATCCCGACCTCATGGTTCACCGCCTGCTTGAGATCTATTTGGCTGGCAAAATCCCTTCTGACGAGATGCTTGAGGAATATGGCTCGCTCGCCATTCGCTCCTCTGACATGGAACGGCTCGCCAGCGAGGCTGAACGGGACTCAATCAAGTACAAGCAGGTCGAATACATGCTCTCCCGGATCGGCCAGGAATATGACGGCGTCATTTCTGGCATTACCGAATGGGGCATCTATGTTGAAGAATTAGAAACGAAGTCGGAAGGCATGGTCCGCCTGCGCGACCTCAAAGACGACTTCTACGAGTTCGATGAAAAGCAGTACGCCATGATCGGCCAAAAGACCAAAAGGAAATTCCGCCTTGGCGACAAGGTGCGAGTGAAGGTCGCTAATGCCGACATCAAGCGCCGTATTATCGATTACGTGTTCATATAAAAAATTCAGCCGATGCATAAGCATCGGCTGTTTTTGTAACCAAAGAATCAGAATGGCCTCTGATGGGCAGGGCCAAGATCTGGGCGATGTGGGATTGGACCATAACTGCAATCATCCCCATGCGGCAAAGGCGGGTAGTTGCTCCCACGCCATGGCTTCGTATACGAAGCACTTGTGGACGCATCTTCAATCAGGATCTGGCTGACTCGCTGCATAAGCACAGGAGGCAAAGAAGCCTGTTTGAGGCGATCGAACCCAACTCCTCTGATCTGGACTTCGATAGGAACGCGGACAATCGCTATCCCGCCCTGCGATGAAGATGAGGTCGTGAGAGTCTCGACGTAGGTCTCGTACTCCACGCCCTTGGCAAGACCAACGACCGCACGGGCGACCATTTCGCGTTCGCCGCGAACCGTCTCAAGGGCGGCTCGATAGCCAGACGCGAAACTTTTTTCAGCCTGCCGATCAAGCCGTTCCGCTTCTTTCAATACCGAAGATACAGTGGTTTGTTCTTGCTGATAGGCGCTTTCCACATCAGCAAGAAATTGTTGCGCAGTCTTCGTTTCCCCAGCAGCAACGAAGGGAAAGGAGAACTTAGCAACAAGAAGCCCTAACACGAAAGCAGCTCCCACACAAAGCATCCAACCTGTTTTCATACCTTCCTCCAACTTGAAATGACACTACTCTTTTTTTATTATATAATATAAGTATTAAAATGTCAACCAATAAAAAACCGCCCGATCGGGCGATTTTTTATTGGTTGAGAAACTAAGCCAATCGGCGAACGCCACGGAAGATCGCCAAGAGAGCGACCGATCCGAGCAGGGCGACCAAGAAACTGTAGAGGTTGAAACCGCTGACGCCGGTTTCTCCGAAGAAGCTCATGATCCAACCGCCGAGGACGGCGCCCAAGATGCCGATAACGATATCCATGAGCAATCCCTGGCTGTTATTGGTTCGCATAATGATTGAAGCGACCCAGCCGGCCAGAGCGCCCAAAACGATCCAAAGCAAGAGGTTCATAATGTTGTTTTTATGTTGAGGCTATATTAATAAATTTCCGACCTCAATAGGCATATAATGGCACGGCCGTGATGAATAAACTGTGACATCTTTTTATTGTCCACACGCTTTCTCCATCGACAATAAAAACCGCTTCCCGTATGGGAAGCGGTCAACAGGAACCTCAACGGCTTCGATAGACAGCAAGCCTAGGAGCACCTTTTTACGAAAGTCCTGGTCAGACGGCAGATCCGGGAAAGAAAATCCCAGAGGCGGATCTATGTAGAAGACCCGGCAATCTTTTCTTCCATACCAGCTGTTTCGGTCCAGACCGCGCAGAATCTTATACCGTTCACACAGGAGGAGCCCCAATTCGTTACCAAACTGATAAAACAGGACAAAAGCGGAATTGAATCCTCTTTCGTCAGGCCGAAAGGTCAATTTGACCAGCTTATGCATGCTTGTGATTCCTCTCTGAAAACAAGTTCTCCTGAGCTGTTGAGCTGTGATCTGATTGCAAGCTTCCATATGTCACATGAAAATTACGTGAATATTCAGCCAAGAAAAAACCGCCGAAGCGGTTTGGGAAACTACATCTACAGATATGGCAGCGCAAGAGAGCGTGTGAGCCAACCAGCCCAGAGTGGGCACAGAGGATCTGACGGTAAATTCTACCGTGGTAGGCAGCAATTCAGGCCACTGTTTTGTTCCGACAACAGCCAAAAGAAGATCGCGAGTATCGATATCGAGAGATATCTTCTCCTCATGACGGTCTATGAGACGATGTATGGGGCCATAAGCGGTAGGATCGAAAGTAACCTTCACCCTGTCTCCTGGTCGTAATACCAAGGAGCGCCATTTGCTCTGTTTTTTCTGCATTGGAAATCTCCATATGCAAGCTCGATGAAATTTTCCTCGAAAGGATCTACGGCGGACCAGGGCCGCACTTGCACCAAAATACACCGACAAAAGTGAATCCTGGATGAAGGCTCTATTTCCCCCTGCTTAACCTAGTAGCTCCGTACAAAGAAGCCCCCAAACTGTCGATAACCAGATCGCCTAGCGTATCTTCCAGCGTTCCGATGCCCATATAGTGAGCCAGGAACGGCGAGAATCGCGGCGCATACGCCGAAGACAGCCACTCGACGATTTCCCACGCCACCCCGACAAAGCAGGCTCCGGCAACGATGATCAGGAATCGTTTTAACTTATTCGCCGAAATCCCCCGGCCAACATACAAATCGACGAGCCAAGCCGCCAAAGCGCCACCCAAAAAATGGTAGATCTTGTCGATATAGGAAATACGATGCGCCAACCCCCAATCATTAATGGAAACAGCGGCGGCGACAACCAAGAGAGCGGAGACGAACAATGGCAAGGCAAATTTTTTAAACATATATAAAAGCTATTTAGCGTAAGCTGAGGCTTCGTCAAACTTAATGGACAAAAGCCGCGAAATACCGTCCCCGCCCATCGTAACGCCATAAAGCACGCCAGCCCGAGCCATGGTCTCGCGATTATGAGTAATCAAGATCAGCTGGGAATGAGCCGACAGCGCAACGATCATATCCCCGTACTTGCGAGAGTTGGCTTCGTCCAAAGCGGCATCGGTCTCATCAAGAATAAGAAATGGCGGCGGATTGACCTGCGACATCGCAAACAGCAAAGCGATCGAGGTAAGGGCCCGCTCGCCGCCAGAGAGCATCTGCAGGCCTTTGATCTTCTTGCGCGGCAGGGTGACATTGATGTCGATTCCCTCTTTTCCATCTTCGCCTCCTTCTTCGGGAATCTCGGCGTTATCGTCCAAAACGGCTGACAAATCAGTATCTCTGCGCTTCTTCTTGTCGGAACCGATAAGCTCAAGACTGGCGCTGCCGCCTCCGAACATCAAGGCAAAGAACTCCTGGAACTGAATATTTATCTTCAAAAGCCCCAGCTTGAATTCGGTGTTCAGCTTTTCCTGCAGCTCGGCAATGACTTGCCGCAAAGTCTCGGAAGCCCGGATCAAGTCCTCAAGCTCGCGAGCCAAGAATTCCTCCCGCTCGGTTGCTTTCTTGTATTCTTCCATGACATCGATACCTTCAACGCCCATATCTTCCAAGCGAATCTTAAGCCGCTCAATCTGCCGACGCCGTTCTTCCTGCGTCGATCGGTTCTCTGCCAAATCGAGGCTGTCTGCCAGGCGATGCGGAAAATCAAGCACTTCACGGTCCACTAAGACAGCCGCCTCGTGGAGCTCGCGCTTGTAGTCCTCTTCTTCCAGCCTGAACTTTTCCTCACGAGCGCGGATCGCATCAAGCTGGGAGCGAAGCTCAGATCGGCGAGCTTTGAGCTCGTAGAGCTCCCGTTCGGCGCCGCGCGTCGCTTCTCGTTCAGATTCAATCCCCGCCTTTAACTCCTGGCTGCGAGCCAGGTAGCCAGCTTCTTGCCGTTGGCGTTCGCCAAGCTCCCGTTCAGTGGCGGCCAACTCGTCCCGCAGCTTTTCAATCTCTTGGCCGATTTCTTGGCTATGGTCAGGCTTCTCGTAGGCAACGAAAAAGTTCCTGACCGATTCGCGGACGCGGGCCAAGAGCTCCCGAACAAAATTGAAATCGCTCGCCGTCTCAGCCTCAGCTAAACGCGCATCAATGTCATGCAGAGCGCTAGCCACCTGATTAAACGGCACAGCCGGACCGCTCTCTTCGCCGCCCTGGCGTT
>DASPMN010000090.1:0-5844 GCA_035627035.1 Minisyncoccota bacterium | reverse complement strand
CATGAACCTGATCAAGGAGATTGAGCATAGCGTTTTCGGTCCCGAATACTATGCCCAAGTGCTTGAACGGCCGCTGTCGTTCTCTGTTCGCTACTACCTCGCGTTCGCCCTCTTGCTGGCGCTCGTCATGACCGCCGTACTCTCCTTTGCTTTGGTGCCTCAGCTCTACGTGCTTTTGGATCGTTATGGCGGCGACATCGTCAGCGTTTTTCCTGAAGGGGTAACGCTGACCGTTAAAGACGGGATTCTTTCCTCAAACAAGAAAGGGACGATCGTCGTTCCGCTGCCGGAATCCCGCAAAGTGGCCGGCGAGGAGTTCATGAATCTGGCCGTCATAAACCCGGCAGCGGATTTCAAAGCCGATGACCTGCTCAAACAGAAAGCTCTGATTGTGATCGACAAAGACGAGATGCTTTACCAGAGCGAAGGGGAGCGAGTGGTCGTCCAGTCGCTTAAGCATACGCCGGACGTCGTGATTAGCCGCGCTTCGGTCACGGAGTTCTTTTCGCAGATCCGACCGATGATCAAAGTGCTTATGCCGCTCATGGTCATCGTCATTTTTGTCTTGTTTCTGGCCGTCCTGGCGCTTAACTTCGTGTATTTGCTTTTCGGCGCCCTCTTGATTATGCTAGTAAGTCGATGGCGGGGCCTGCGGCTCGGCTATCGGAAGGCCTATCAGGTCGGCTTGCACACGGTGACGGCCAGCGTGCTGTTTGAGTATCTGACGTTCATGTTCTGGCCTTCGTTTTGGAACAATCCGTATTTCGTCGTTATTCCGAGCTTGATCGTCATGACGGTCGCTTGGCTTAACTTGCGCTCGCCGCATGAGAATCCGGTTGTAGCGGGGGAATAGCTGAAATAAATGTTATATATTGGAGGGGTCGCATAGTGGTCTAGTGCGCTCGCTTGGAAAGCGAGTAAGGTGTCAAAGCCTTCGAGGGTTCGAATCCCTCCCTCTCCGCCAGAAACAATTTAACTGAAACATATGAATAAAAATATTTTGATTGGCGTCGGTGCAGTTCTCGCTCTGCTGCTCGGAGGGTTGGGATATTTTAACTATACAGATAAAGCCTCGGTCTCTGAGGTTGGGTCAGCTCTTCTTTCTCAAGAAGGCGCTAGTACTACAACTCAGACAGCCTTAACGGATGCTAAGCAGCGGAAACAGTCTGTGAAAGATCAGAAGGCTGATAATTTGCTCGTGCATACACTTAACTCTGCGTACGTATACAAGGGTGAACAGTATCGAGTGCTGGCTTCAATCAAAAACCCGCATGTTGGTGATCAGTCGGTGGTTATCGCGGTAAAGAATCTTTTTCAAATCAATACTTGTGGAGGGCTCTATGATTACGGGCCTTGTGAATTTTTCGTAGAAACGATTTCGGCAGGCGGTGAGATTTCTGTTAGGCACTTAGGTACGCTTGATATGAAGCCGGCAAGCTTTAATAATGCCCGCTTTTTTGATGCAAAAACCATTGAACTTGCTGCTTCTGTTGGGGATGCGGGAGCGTCATATGCAAGCATTTGGCGTATTGATCTTGATCAGTGGGCGCCAGTTCGGATCTCAGAAAAAACCAACGGCTAAAAGGTTAGGCTCGGCCCCAAAAACCCTGAATCCCAGGTTTTTTGTTGGGAGTCTTTGATAGGGTGCGCACTTTATCGATTGACTATTTGTCCATATTGTAGTATAATATAAAGCAGAAAAATCAAAGAGGATTACAAATGAAAAGAACGTTGCTTGTTCCTATTGCTCTCATGGGCCTGGCCTGGGTGTTCTTTTTTTTTCACTCTCAAAGCCAAGGCTTGTGCTGGTAGAAGGTCGGCATACCTTTCTTTTTCAGATTGCATCTGAAAAAGGCGATCCACCTGAAGAAATTCAGGCCAAAGTCGACGAAGCGGCCAAGACGTATATGTCACTGGTGGAAGAGCTGATTGACGAGGGCGAGGCTGATAAGGCCTTCGACCCTCGGGTCGTGCTAAAGGTCTCTGAGCATGGCGGGAAACTGCTCCACAGTATTGAGTGGTCTTTTCGGACCGCTGATGGTCTCGCTAAGGAGACAGCCTTCGTTCGAAAAGGGACATTGCAGTTCTCTAAAACGAAAAAAGGCGCTCTGGCAAAAGTCGAGAAAGCTCTTCGGCATCAGGAGGCAGGACAGAAGGATTTCGCCAGGAAACACCGCATAAAGCTTATTACGCGGAGCTCCTTCTCATCAACTGCTGCCGGTCATTGGTGCTTGCGCGAAGTGTACGCGAGTCCCGAATGACTCCACCCCTGCTCGAAAACATCGAGCAGGGGTTTTTCTTTTCCTTCGTCTTTACTTCATCATCCGTTGTGCTACAGTATTTTCATGTCGAAAGGCGCTCGAACCATGATGGAAATGATGTCTCCTTCCAGGGGCGTTCTTTTCCGTATCTAGCGAGCGATTACTATTCCGGAAAACAGCCCCTCAACAGGGCTGTTTTTCTTTAACCAAAAAACGTATGAATATCACGATCATCAACGATTGCAAGGACGATAACGCGGCGGGACGGCAGATAGCCAGAGCGTCGGCGCTTTTCAAGGCCCCGGTTTCTTTGGTCGGCGTTTCAAGCGATCTTGAAGCTGCCGGCAATCTTATCGACATCCTGGATGCTTACGATAACAATCCTGGCGTGATCCTGGCCAATGTTGCTCCGAGGAACGGGCAGGCTAAAAAATGGCCCAACGGGACTCCGTTCGGGTATTTCCGCTATCGGAACGTCTTGATCGCGAGCAGCGTCGACGGCCTGACGTTGTCGCTTGCAAAGAAACTGAAACTTGCCGACGGCATTGAGGTCTTGGACATTCCGACCGTCGTCGCCCGTTTCGTCAAAGAGGGAATCGTTTCAGAGGAGGTCGGAAGGCATATCGTCGATACGCAGTTCCGCAGCTTCGATTTTTTGCCGCGGGCAGCCGCCTATCTTTTGAAAAACGGAACCTTGGACAGTGAGCGGCTTCCCGCCGAAGAGATCGCCGACGCGCCGCAGGCGATCTGGTGGATCGATAATTTCGGCAACTGCAAAACGTCAATCCTCGAAAGCGAGCTAGGGGAAGGGGGAGCTATTGAAACCAAGTTCGGCCGGATCGAGCGCTTCCGGCGCCTGAAAGACGTGCCGGACGGAACGCCGGCCCTTATCGCTGGCAGCTCCGGCCTTGGCGCCCATCGTTTCCTAGAGCTTGCGGTGCAAGGGGAGAGCGCGGCCCGGGTTCTGGGTATTTCCTCGGGCGATCTGGTCGTATGAATTCATGAATAGCGCCCTGGGAACTGATCTGGTAGACTAAGGGCATACCAATAATCCAACAAACATGAACGGAAAGAGAATCACTTTGTGGCTTATCGTCATTTTACTCGTCGGCGGAGCGATTTGGGGCGTTATGCGCGCCGCTAAGAACAGCGCTTCGACCGGTACTGGCGACTTGGCCGTTGCTGTCAGCGAAACCGATTGGAAGACCGGTAGCGCTAACCCTAAGGTCGTCCTGGTGGAATACGCCGACTTCGAATGTCCGGCCTGTGCCGCCTATCACCCGGTCGTCAAACAAATGGTGGCCGAATTCCCGAATGACTTGCAGTTCGTTTATCGTCATTTTCCGCTCAAGCAGATCCATCAGCATGCTGAGTTAGCGGCTGTCGTCGCCGAAGCGGCAGGCAAGCAGGGCAAGTTCTGGGAAATGCATGACATTCTCATGACCCGTCAGTCCGAATGGGCCGGCAACCGCACTGCTCAGGGCTTCTTTGTCGGCTACATCCAGTCGCTCGGCTTGGATCTGGATAAGTTCAAGGCCGATTTGGCTGACCGGGAGATCAAGAAGAAGATCAGCGATTCGTACAATTCAGGCGTTCGCTCGGGCGTTCAGGGGACTCCGACGTTCTTCCTTAACGGCGAGCGCTTGGTGTCCAACCCTCGCAATCCTGAAGAATTCCGCACGCTGATCAAGGCCGCTATCGCTGGCGGGGCAACTTCAACTCCCGCTACGACCATGGCTACCTCAAGCGTAACTCGCTAATATGGCCAAGAACGAACGACTGTTCGGGGCGGCGTCTGCCATCCTGTCTTTCATTGGTTTTTTGGACGCAGCTTATCTGACGGCGAAACATTATATCGGCGGCGCCTTGCCGTGCCTGATAACAAGCGGCTGCGATACCGTGACCACGAGCGCCTATTCCGCCCTTTTCGGCATACCGATAGCCCTTTTCGGCGCTCTTTATTACCTGTCCGTTTTCATTGCAGCCATTGTCCTTTTGGATAGCGGTTCGCGCTTTGCCCGTTATTACATTTTCCTTGCAACTCCGTTCGGTTTCCTGGTCTCGCTGTGGCTTATCTACCTGCAGGCATTCGTTCTTAACGCTTTCTGTTCCTATTGCCTCCTGTCGGCTGCGACCTCAACCCTGCTATTTATTCTCAGCCTCCTCTGGCGGCGGAATCTTGCTAGGAAATAATCAGCATTGATCATGTATCTTCTTTTCGATATCGGAGGCACCAAGACGCGCCTGGCCGTTTCTCATGATGGAGAAAGCTTTGGCGAGCCGCATATTATTCCGACGCCTCAGAACTTTGAAGAGGCGATGGAGGCCTATAGAAAGGAGATCGCCTCCTTGGAAGGCGGCTTCAAGGCTGCCGGCTGCGGCGTGGCGGGCACCCTTAGTCTGGAGCAGGATGCCTTGGTCTCCGCGCCTCACTTGTCGGATTGGGTCGGCAAACCTTTGAAAAAGCGGCTCGAGTCGCTTTTGGATGTACCGGTTTTCTTGGCCAACGATACGGCTTTGGTAGGCTTGGGCGAGGCGGTCCAGGGTGCCGGCCAGGGCGGCCGCATCGTGGCCTATGTCACGGTCAGCACCGGCGTCGGCGGCGTGCGAATCGTCGACGGCGCTATCGATCGGGCAACCTACGGCTTCGAGCCGGGCCACCAGTTCGTCGAGAACGGCCTGACCTTGGAACAGTTGGTTTCCGGGTCGGCTCTGGAGGCTAAGTACGGCCAGAAGCCGGTAGAGATCTCAGAACAGGCCGTCTGGCAGGAAGCTGCCCGCCACTTGGCTATGGGGTTGCATAATACTGTTTTGCACTGGTCGCCGGATACGGTGGTGGTCGGCGGATCAATGCTCAATACCGTCGGCATATCGCTCGGGGCGGTCCGGGAGCATCTGGAAAAAACCCTCGAAGCTTTTCCCGAATTGCCTCGCATCGAGCACTCTCAGCTCGGCGATCTTGGGGGCCTTCATGGAGCTCTCGCTTTCCTCAAGCAACGCTTTTCCTAGCTATTTCCCATATTTTGTCCACAGTTTCTTTTTGAAACTGAAGTGCAGTAGAATAAATTTACTTTATTCGATTTTTAGCTTGGAATAGCCTCTATGAGCATCAACATCACCAAACGCGACGGAACCAAAGAACCATTCAATGCCGACCGGATCAACCGTTCCCTGGAACGAGCTTGCGCCGGGTTCGTGGATCCGATCAGCATGGTGACGCAGATCGCGACGGAAACCCAGCTGACTCTTTACGATGGGATCACGACCGAGGAAATGGACCAGGCGACTATCAATGCCGCGGTCCAGAACATCAAAGAAGATATCGACTATGACAAGGTGGCAACCAGGCTGCTCTTGAAGACGATTTACCGCCGCGTCATCGGCGACTATGACAAAGACAGCGCGCAGGATTTGAAGAAACGCCATCGCGACGGCTTTATCGCTTATATCAAGAACGGCGTCGAAGCCAAGCGCCTGCATCCGGACATGCTGACCAAGTATGATCTGAAGGCTTTGGCCGAGACCTTGGTCATTGACCGGGACGATCTTTTCACCTACGCCGGCCTCGACGGCCTGCTTAACC
>DASPMN010000089.1:0-5200 GCA_035627035.1 Minisyncoccota bacterium | reverse complement strand
CTGACATCGGCCGGAGGTATTGGCGGCTATCGTTGGGGAATAGACAGGAAAAGAATGATGTTGGCGCATGAGGCCTCAAAGAAGGGGCAGAAGTAAGGCGAGAATGGGAGCAATAGAAAACAGCCGACAATTGTCGGCTGTTTTCTATTGCGGCGGAGGGAGTGAGATTCGAACTCACGGTCCGGTTGCCCAGACTCCTGTTTTCAAGACAGGTGCAATCGACCACTCTGCCACCCCTCCGTTTGATATGGCCCATATTGCGCGAACAGGCTTTTTCGCACCCATCTATCCTAACAGATATTTATAAGGAGGCAATAAGGGGGTATGATGGCAAGGAGTATGGTATCGATCATCTTAATCTCCGCCCTCTTTCTCTTAACCTTGGCTGCGTTGGCATTTGTCGCTCTCGTTTTTGTTTCGTTATTGGCTTCATCCTTGGCGGGCGCTCCTTATATAGGCATGAGGAATCAATATATAGACGCGCTGCTGTCTTTGGGCGGGGTTTCGGTTGAAGACGTCGTATGCGATCTTGGTTGCGGCGACGGCCGGGTCCTTATTGCCGCTCTCGAGCGCCGTCGGGCGCGCCGGGCTGTAGGGTATGAAATATCCCTCTGGCCTTTTTTGAAGGTTGTTTTGAAAAGATATTTTTCGCGTTTTCGATCAAGGCTTGAGGTGAGGCGCAAAAATTTATTAGAGGCCGATCTGTCAGAGGTAACAATTGTCTATATGTATCTTTACCCTCTATTGGTCCAGCGAGCAGCTCTTAAGATAAACGAATCTGCTCGTCCGGGAACCAGGGTAGTGAGTGTTCACTATTCCGTCGATCTTGAAGCCGTTCCTAACTTTAGGCTTCTCAAAACCGCTCAGCTTGGTAGTATGACGGCATATGTCTATGAGATTGCTCGGTATTGATTACGGCAGCAAACGGATAGGGCTGGCCTTGTCGGACGAAGCGGGACGCTTCGCCTTTCCTTACGAGGTCGTTCCGGCTACCACCAGGGCGCTTGATGTAGTAGCGGCCATCTGCTCTCGAGAACGAATCGATAAGATTGTTATGGGGAAATCTCTTAATTACCAAAACCGGCCGAACGCCATTATGGCCGAAGCCGAAGCCTTTGCGCGTTCTTTGGCTGAAAAAACCAGCCTGCCGATCGATTATGAGCCGGAGTTTATGACCTCGCTTGAGGCTGGCCGTACGGTCGGAAACGATGAGATGCTTGATGCTCGCGCCGCCGCTTTGATTTTGAAAAGTTATATCGATCGGACAAGTTGAAAACAGGTTTTGCCAGTTCTTGTTTCGCGTTATACTAAGTAGGTGATTAAGCCGAGCCTCTTTTCAAAACTTTTTCCGCCGCCGCAATATCTGGAAATGCCGGTTGCCGGTCTCGATATCTCCGACCAGTCGGTCAAATGCGCTCAAGTCGTTTTTGAACGGGGAGAGATCGTCGTGCGGAAAATAGGCGAACGGGCTGTTCCGGCAGGAGTTATCGAAGCGGGGCAAGTTAAAGACCGGCCCGAGCTTGAAAACGCCCTGAGGCTTTTGAAAGAAGAGTTTGAATTAGAATCGGTCGCAGTTTCTCTGCCGGAAGAGCAGGCCTATATCGTACGGATCAGGCTTCCGCGCATGCGCCCGAATGAGATTCGTTCCAGCATTGAACTTCAACTGGAAGAATATATTCCAATGCCTCTCGAAGAGGCCGTCTTCGATTATGAGCTTATGAGCGACAACGGCCCGCAGGGCTGTGACGTTGCGGTGTCGGTCTTGCCTCGAGCTACGGTCGCCGCCTATACCGATGCCATTAGGGGAGCGGGCTTGGTTCCGCTGGCGATGGAAATCGAAGCGCAAGCATTGGCGCGAAGCTTGATTCCCTGGGGCGACAAGAGTACGAGCATGATTATCGATATCGGCAAAACTCGGACGGGTTTTTCAGTGGTCAGCCAGGGGAAGGTGGCTTACACTTCTACGCTTAACAATATCGGCGGGGAAGATCTTACTAAAAGCATCCAAAAAAACTTGGGCATTTCTTATCAGGAAGCCGAGCGGCTCAAGATTGAAAAAGGCCTAACCCGGGCAAAATCCCAGCAGGAGCTTTTCTTTGCTTTGGTTCCCGCGTTGGCCGCTCTGCGAGATGAGATTCTAAAGGTTTATACCTATTGGAATGCGCATAAGGAAGATTCGGGCATAACAAAGCGCAAAATCGAGGCGGTGGTCTTGTGCGGCGGCCAATCCAGCTTGCCCGGCCTTGTCCCTTATCTCTCTTCCGGCTTGCCGGTGCCGGTTGAGATCGGCAATCCTTGGACTAATATCTTGTCGGTCAACGACCGCGTTCCGCCTTTGGATCAGGGACAGACCATGCGTTATTCCACTGCGTTGGGTTTGTCGCTTCGCAATTTGAAACGCGTCGTTTAACTTATGAATAATCTTTTAGCATTTGAAGATCGGCAGACAATCAGGCGGGAATACCGCCGCCGCCGCCTTTTGGTGGGCCTGTCTCTTGCCGTTGCCCTTATTGCCAGCGCGGTAGTACTCTTGGCGGCCATCTATGGCACGGCGGCAATCAAGCTTTCTGTCCAAGGCGGCATATCCGCATCGGGAGCCTCTCTTGAGGCGGAAGAACAAACGTCCTTGAAAGAAAGCTCGGACGCTGTTCAGCGCGCGTTAGCGGCCTTCAAAAACCTTGAAGAGTTTGAGCCGTCGTTATTATTCAAAGAGATTATCGATTCCAAGCCTGAGGGAATTTCTCTCGCGTCGTTTTCTTATACCGAGGTATCTAGCGATCAGCGAGTTGTCGTGATCGAGGGGATCGCCGCTACGCGCAAGAGTCTGATCGCGTTTATCGATACCCTTGAGGCTAATCCGAAATTCGCCTCTGTCGTTTCGCCGCTCAGCAATGTGATAAAGGATGTCGACGCGCCATTTTCCATTACTCTCTCGCTAGCTAAGACCAAGAAGCCATAGTATGAGATCATATCGCTCAGGGGTAGGAATATTTGTCGGGGTGATCCTTCTCCTTTTGGGGGTCTGGTTTTTCCTTTATCATCAAGCCGCCCGCTCTTTTGAGTCGCTGAAAGAATCGGCGGATTTAATCGAAACGCAGGAGGGCCGGCAGACTGAGCATTCTCGCTTGAAGAAGCAACTGGCCGATACCCAAGCCGAACGGCTTAAGCTCCTTGGCTATTTCATCGACCGGGAATCGATCGTTGTCTTAATCGAGCAGTTAGAGCAACTGGGCCAGAGAACGGGAGCGAAGGTCGAGGTAGTCAGCGCCTCAGAAGACGAGCCGATCCGGCTGAGCATCCGGATTTCTGGGAATTTCCCAAATGTCCTTCGAACCCTTGAGCTGGCTGAAAAGATCCCGTATGCGCTTTCGGTTGAGCGATCAACGCTGATGAAGGCCGAAGACGCTGGCGCTGAATGGGAGGCGACCCTGACGATTATTCTGCATTCGCTTACGCAACATGAAAAAAAATCTTGATCTTAAAAACTTGACCTTGGGCGATCTAAAAGACGCTTTTGGCGCGGGCGACGACGGCAAATGCGAATACCGGCCGTATCGCGACTGGTATTTAATGCTGGTTATTGCGGCTGTATTTTTCTTTGCTATTGGCCTTGGCCACTATTACCTCTACCGGCAGTACAATGCAGAGGATGAGTCGGCCGTAGCGCCAGCTCGGACGCTGAAAGTGGGTGAGCTTAAGCAAGTTGCTCGAACCATTGATCAGGAGACTGAAAAATTCCAGCTCCTTCTGGAGTTTCCTGATGCTGCCGCTAATCCGCTCTGATGCATAGCAAAAAGCCGCGTTGTGCGGCTTTTTGCGTGCTTGTCCCCTCGGTAGGAATCGAACCTACATAGCCGGCTTAGAAGTCCGGAGTTCTATCCATTGAACTACAAGGGGATAGTATCGGTAGTATGGCAAAAGAAAAAGCCGGAAGCAAACGGCTTCAAGCTGAAGGCCTTGGCTTTCGCAGAGGCCTTGTCTGTGGTGGACGATGAGGGACTTGAACCCCCGACCTTCCCGGTGTAAACGGGTTGCTCTACCAACTGAGCTAATCGTCCGTGCGTACCAACAATAGCGTATTTGTGGTAGTTTATCAAGAAATGCCCGAAATTCTAATAATTTATGAGGATGCCGACGTTCTGGTCGTTAATAAGCCGGCAGGGCTTACTGTCCATGCTGACGGCTTTAGCGGCGAGCCGACTTTGGTTGATTGGCTGTTAGATAACCGGCCGGAAATTAAAGGGATAGGGGAGGCTATGACGTTGCCGTCTGGGCAGATAATTGACCGGCCCGGGATCGTTCATCGGCTAGACCGAGACACTAGCGGCTGCATGATTGTGGCCAAGACTCAGGAAGCTTTCGTTTCTTTGAAAGAGCAATTCCAGGGCCGACAGGTCCAAAAAAGCTATCGGGCTTTAGTTTACGGAGATATAAAGACTGATAAGGGGATTATTGATTTCCCGATCGGCCGCAGCCGGAAGGATCCGCGCATGCGCTCGGCTCATAAGGGAGCAAGCGGCAAACTGCGCGAGGCGCTGACTCATTATAAGGTGCTAGAGCGGTTCGATGGGTACTCTTACTTAGAAGCCTTTCCTAAAACCGGCCGCACTCACCAGATTAGGGTCCATCTGAAAGCGATCCACCATCCGATCGTGTGCGACGCTTTGTACGCTCCGGGTCGCAGCTGCTTGCCGGGCATGGATCGCCAAGCGCTCCATGCCTTCAGGCTTGAGGCAGTGTTGCCTTCAGGGAGACGGGAAGCCTTCGAGGCTCCGTTGCCGGACGATTTTCAAACAGCTCTTGATCATTTAAAAAGCGCGTGCTAGACTGCTTTGCGTTATATGGCACAAGAAACTATGGTCAAAATTTCTCCGGTTGATATGGACAAGCGCCGCAAGCTCGGCCTTCGTCCTGGTTTAACCGTTCGCGTTTGGCAGAAGATCCAGGAAAAGGGGAAAACCCGCCTCCAGGCTTATGAAGGCATGATCATTGCTTGCAAGCATGGTCATGAAGCTGGTGCGACTTTTACGGTTCGCAAGGTCGCCAGCGGCGTCGGCATGGAAAAGATCTTTCCGCTATATTCTCCTAATATCGACAAGATCGAAATTGTTAAGCAGGCCAAGGTCCGCCGCTCGAAGCTTTACTACATTCGTACGAAAGCTGCTCGCGAAATCCGCCGCCGCATGAAGCGCATCGGAAA
>DASPMN010000088.1:0-7744 GCA_035627035.1 Minisyncoccota bacterium | reverse complement strand
CATGGCGCCCCCCGAAGTCTTAGAAAAAGCCGTAATGGCTGGCGACGTCGGCTATTTGACCAAAGCCTCAGGCATCGGCCGAAAAACTGGCGAAAAAATAATCATGGAGCTGAAAGACAAGATCGGCAGCCTGGACCGGCCAGAACTTCAGGCCGCCTTGGCCCAGGAGTCAGACACCCTGGACGCTCTTCAGGCCTTGGGCTACTCTCAACGGGAAAGCCGCGAAGCGCTCAAGCTTATCCCTGAACACATTACCGATCCCGGCGAACGCATCAAAGCCGCCCTTAAGCATTTAAACAAATAAATGGAAGACCTCCTCCGCACAATTGAAAAAAAGATTCCCCGCTGGCTCTACCGTCTTAGTCAGCCCTTTTATCACTACCTGCTAGCCTGGGCAGGAGCCGTCCGTTACGGTTTCCCTTCTCGCCAACTCACTATCATTGCCGTTACTGGAACCAAGGGAAAATCGTCGACCACGGAACTGATCGCTGAACTTTTGCGCGCTGGCGGCCACAAAACCGCCAGCGTCTCAACCGTCCAGATCCAGGTAGGCGACGATCGGAAACCGAACACCATGAAGATGACTACTCCTGGCCGTTTCTTTCTGCAGCGGCTCTTGCGCCAAGCCGTCGACGCCGGCTGTACTCATGCCGTCTTGGAAATGTCGTCCGAAGGCGCCCGTTTTTATCGCCATAAGCATATCGACTTCGACGCGCTGGTTTTTACCAATCTCGCACCCGAGCATATCGAATCGCACGGCTCCTTCGCTAAGTACAAAAAGGCCAAGCTCAGATTAGCCGAAGCGGTTGCCCAATCCCCCAAGCCGAAACGCGCGCTTATCGTAAACGCCGATGACGAAGCGGCCGAAGATTTCCTCGACTTCTCCGTGCCGCATAAATATACCTACAGCCTTAAGCAGGCTGAACCGTACAAAGCCGACGGCTCAGGCTCCGTTTTTTCTTTCGAAGGAACGTCCATCCGTTCGCCGTTGCCAGGCACGTTCAGCATTTACAATATGTTAGCCGCCGCAACAACTGCCCGCCATTTCGGCGTAAGTCTCGAGACCGTTCAAAGTTCGCTCGAACGCTTTGCTGGCGTAGCCGGCCGAGCTGAAAACGTCACCGTGCCAAACCCTAAAAAACAGGATCGGCAAAAGTTCCAGGTCGTAGTCGACTATGCCCATACCGCTGACTCTTTGAAAGGCATTTACGAGGCTTTCCCTAATCAGCGCAAAATCTGCGTCCTAGGATCATGCGGCGGCGGACGAGACAAGTGGAAACGGCCCCTCATGGGCGAAATGGCCGGCACTTACTGCAACGCTATCTTCCTTACCAATGAAGACCCCTATGACGAAGACCCTGAAGCGATCATTAAAGACGTAGCAGCCGGCATACCAAGCGGCGGCTACAGCGTCATTCTCGATCGGCGGGAAGCGATCCGTGAAGCGTTGAAAGCCGCGCGTCCGGGCGACGTTGTCCTCATCACCGGCAAAGGAACTGATCCGTTCATCATGGGGCCCAACGGTACCAAAGAACCTTGGAGCGACAAGCGCGTTGCCGAGGAAGAACTCGAAAAAATTCTCTAACCATGCCGGAACTGCCCGAAGTAGAGACGCTGCGCCGCGAGCTTAAAATCCTAACGGGAAAGAAAATATCAGAAACGACGGTTAAACATCCTAAAGCAGTCCTCCCCCTTTCTCCGGCCGAATTCGCTGCCCTCCTGAAGGGCCGTCAAATTAAAGCGCTCCAACGGCGAGCGAAAGTTTTAATGCTCAAGCTTTCCGGCGGCCACAGCCTCTTGATTCACCTAAAAATGACCGGACAGCTCATCTATGTCGCGGCCGGACAAAAGCCGGTTGCCGGCGGCCATCCGCAAAAAGGAGGCCTCGACGATTTGCCTAACCGCTATACCCATATCTGGTTTGATTTTACCGACGGCTCCAAGCTTTATTTCAACGATCTGCGGAAATTCGGCTGGATGAAAGCCGTCTCGGACGAAACCGCAGCCGCCCTGACCAAGCATGTCGGCCCCGAACCTCTTGGTAGCGCTTTTACCCCTTCCTATCTTCAGGATATTTTCGCTCGCCATCCCAAAAGAACCGTTAAGCAGATCTTGCTGGATCAAACCCTTATCGCCGGCATCGGCAATATCTATGCTGATGAAAGCTGCTACCTGGCCCGAATTTTACCAATGCGGCGAGCCGGCGGCCTGACACCGGCCGAGATCAAGAAACTCCACCAGGCTATTATTGGCGTCCTGAAGCTGTCCATAAAAAAGAAAGGAACCTCTGCCCGCGACTACGTGCGATCAGACGGAACGCCGGGAGGATTCAATGCCTATCTCAACGTCTATGGTCAAAGCAAAAAAACGTGCAGCCGCTGCGGCGGAGCGATCTCTAAGATAAAATTCCAGGGTCGCGGAACGCACTTTTGTCCTCGCTGCCAAAAAGATCTATAATTAGCCCATCATGGCCACCGGCGATCCGAAAGAAGATGTTCTGCAAATCTTAGCCGTAGTAGTATTGCTTTTTCTTCTGTGGCTCGCCAACGGCGGCACCGACAAAGAAAAGCGAGAACGAGGAATTCTAACCAATTTGGGTCTGCGTTCCTCAAGCTCAACCAATGAAAGCATCGGGCCAAGGACGTCAGAGAAGACAGAATCTGACGACGCTAAGATCGCCGTTGCTGCTGAAGTACAGATCGCTCGCGCCAGGAGCATCGCCACCGGCTGGCCCAAGCAGGAATACATTACCATCGCAGCCGAACGCGACAAAAAAGCTGGACCAATAAACATCACCGGCTGGCACGTCAGAAGCGACCTTACCGGCCAAAGAGCATCAATCGGCAAAGCGGTAACCAATCCTCTCACCTTCTCTTCGAACGATATTTATTTAAAACCGGGAGAACGCGTTAACATTGTAAGCGGGACATCCCCCGTCGGGTACTCTTTCAAGGTAAATAAATGCATGGGGTTCCTTGGAACCAAGTATTCCTTTTATCCCAAACTTTCCACTTCCTGCCCTCGGCTTCAAGACAGCAAGGAAGCCTTGGTCGTTGCCGGCCTTTCAGATGAATGCATCGAGTACATAGAAGGCCTGCCCCGCTGCCAGGAAGCCAAAGACACGAAAGGCTTAGGAAAAAGCTGCCGCGACTATCTCAGCCGCAACAATACGTACGAAGCCTGCGTTGCTCGGCATCACCAAGATAGCGACTTTTACCTCCCTGTCTGGTACGCCTTCCTCGATCAAAAGACCGACTTGTGGCGAGACAAGCAGGAAATCTTCGTCCTGTTAAACAAACAAGGAGCCACGGTTGATCGCGTGAAAGTCGGCCTCGACTAAAGCCCGAGAAGCCGGAACAGGGCAATGCCGGCCGCAACGGAAACGTTGAGAGATTCTTTTTCTCCCGCCATCGGTATTTCGACTATTGCATCCGAACGTTTCAGCAGCTTTTTTTCCACTCCCTCGACCTCATTGCCCAGCAATAAAGCAAAGGAGCCTGCGGGCTTGTATTTCTTGTAATCAACCGATTTCGCATCCTGTTCCAAAGCAATAATTTCGACTGATTGTTTTCTAAGGCTAGTGATTATCTTTGAAACAGATTCCTGATATTCCCAGGGAACAGTTTGTTCGGCCCCGAGGGCTGTTTTAGCAATTTCGCCGACCGGACGGCCGAAACGATCTATCGGCTGCGGCGTGTAGCCAGAAATAAAGACCTTCGCAACGCCGGCCGCATCAGCAGTGCGAAAAATTGATCCGACATTATGGGCGCTGCGGATATTGTGGAGAATGAGATACGAGCAGCTCTTCATTGTGTGCTACAATAGCAGCATGTTCGACTTTTTACCAGAAACACTGCGTTTAAGCCTCTTTCCAGAGCTCTTGTCGTGGTGGGGGCTGGCCCCCTTCTTTTTCCGGCTCGTTATCGCCTTCGTCTCTGTTAAAGAAGGTCTCGCCATCCGCCGTTCGCCCCACCGCCTTCTTAAAATAGTGGCCTACGGCGAAATCATCACCGCTATTTTTATTCTCTTAGGTTTTCAGACCCAGCTTTCTGCTCTGGTCCTTGCTTTTTTGTCTTTTTCTTTCCTTTTGCTACAAAAGCAAATCAGACCCCTTACCCCTGCCGAGAAGCATTATCGATTGCTCCACATTTCCATCTGCCTCTCTCTTCTATTCCTTGGTCCGGGCTTCTGGTCTATCGACCTGCCGCTCTAGCGAGTAGACTTTTCGTACTTTTTCTTGTACCATGGGCGCGTCGCCCTGTTAGCTCAGTTGGTAGAGCAGCTCCCTTTTAAGGAGATGGTCGTAGGTTCGAATCCTACACGGGGCACCCTTAATATACTCCCTGGCGCAATAACTTGCGTCAGGGAGTATATGCTTGCCAAAATTTATAATCTATTATATTGTTTTAAAAGCGTTCGGCTTCAGAAAAACGCCCCATTTCCGTAGGAGACAGCACTATGTCCCACACCGCTTCTGCCGGTAGTAGCACATTGGCAACCGAAAACAGCAGTCTCGCAGGTTATCTCGAGCAGTACCTCCGACTTAACAAGAGCAGACAAACAAAGGAGGAGAACCAGTTTTTCCTGGCACTGATCGACGAGGTTAGAACCGCCGGAAAATGCTTGTTCAACCTCTACGCCGACAGAGGCACCGTCAAATCTGCCCGCTTAACCCAAAAGCAGACGGAGATCGTGGACTTCTTCCTTTGCGGCCTCGGATCCCAGCACGCCATGGTCGCCATACTGCTGGATCGAAGAGAAAGTCTGCCAGAAGAATTCAGAGAAAGACCCTCTCTCTCAGGCAACTCCTCTAATTATGATGGCACCGAGATCGAGGATGACGGCGACGACTATGCATCAACTCGGGAAGACCAACACTCCTACCGCGATTAAGAGTTGACCAGCCCCCCCCCCGAAAAACCTGTACCCTCCCCAAGAGGGTACAGGTTTTCTTTATATCTCCAGAAGCAGCCTCTCCAAACCAATCCCCAAATCCTCCTTCCCTCTTCGGGCCTCATGATACAGGGCCGTGAGCTTTCCCATGAGCTCCTGAAGCTCGGAAACGGAATACTTATTAGCCTGACTTATTGTCTTCTGCAGAGCATAGGGATGGATACCAAGCTTTTCGGGTTTAGCTGCCGTTTTTACTAAAAGCAGATTTTTTACCTGCCAGACGATTTTCCAGAAGAGTTCTTCTTCAACAAACTGTTCGGAACGGATCGCTAATTGATACGTCAACCACAGCTGCTTACGATCGCGAGCCCCCAGAGCATCGGTTAGGCTGAAAATATTAAAACCTGCTACCTTCTTTTTTTCTTCCTTGGCCGCCATGTCCACAACCTTGAAAGCGCTCTTTTCAAACAGTCCTAAAGTTTTTTTCTCTATACTCTCTTCTAGAAAAACAAACATATGCTCCGCTGCCGCCAAGTCCTTGATTCGGGATTTAATAAATTCGGCCAATTCCGGACGTTTCATGACTTGATCGCAAGAGACGATATATTTCTTATCAAACAAAGTCTGCCCGACCAAAAGCTCTTCTAAATCAGCGACCGAACCCGAATCGGCCGATAGCTTAAATAGTCTCACGTCGCCACGCTTGGCCAAGAGCGAGTCGATGACCGTATGCCATTTGGCGCGGGCTTTTACCGCATCAGTTCCATAGACGACGTAAATCATAGTTCGAGCGTCAAGCCGACCGGCGCATGATCGGAACCATAAACCTCAGGCAGGATAAAGGCGTCGGCAACTTTTGATTTCAGGTTTTCCGAAACATAGAAATAGTCGATGCGCCAGCCGACATTGCGGTCCCGCGACCGGGTCTTTAGATCCCACCACGAGTAGCGGCCAGTTTCGCCGGGGTGCACTAGCCGGAACGTATCAACAAAGCCAGCCGCCTCGAACTTATCGAGCCATTCGCGTTCGATCGGCATGAACCCTGAGGTTCTCTCATTTTCTTTCGGCCGCGCCAGGTCGATTTCTTTATGGGCAGTATTCACGTCCCCGCAAAAAACAACCTTCTTCCCTTTTTTCAACAGTTTCCCGACATGGGCAAGAAAGTGCTTGTAGAACTCAAGCTTATAGGCCAGCCTGGCTTCGCCGGAACCGCCGTTGGGAAAGTAAATGTTTAGAAGAATGAACTCGGAATACTCAAGTTCAATCATCCTCCCCTCTTCCGAGAGAATAGAATCCCCGAAATTAGTTTTTACTGACAACGGTTCTTTCTTGGAATATACCGCCACGCCGCTGTAGCCCTTTTTAAGCGTCGAGCCGTGCCAATAGGCCGTATACCCGTCCGGCAGCCGCAGCCTTTCCGACAGGACAGCGTGATCTGATACCTTGGTCTCCTGCAAACAAACCATGTCATAATCACAGCCGGCCAAGAATTCGACAAACCCTTTTTTTTCAAGGGCTCGAATGCCATTCACGTTCCACGAGAGAAGCTTTACTATCGACATGGAGTTATTAAATCAGACCGCAACAATTAGGCAATGCTTTTGATAATCTTGAAGTCTTCGATCAAAACAGGTTTCTTGCTGGCATCGTAGACGGCGACCGCAGGATGATATAGCGGAACAATTTTAACCGGACCGTATTGAGCCTCCGCCTGAAAACTCTTGCCGTGCATCTTGCTAATAACATCAAGCTGCGCCGCTAAGCCGAACTTGGTCATAACGTACTGCATCGCATACCGGCCGAGAGTGGCAATGACCGCCGGCTGGATAATATTTATTTGCCGATCAAGAAACGGTCCGTAGGCCTCTATCTCCTCCGGCAGCGGATCGCGATTCAGCGGCGGCCGATCTTTGACGATATTGGTAATATACGCATCCTTGCGATCAATATTAGCGCCCGCCAACAGCTCATCGAGCACTTTGCCGGCCGCGCCGCAAAAAGGCCGGCCGGTTTTCGCTTCGTTACGGCCCGGCGCTTCGCCGATAAACATAATCTTGGCAAAATGGTCCCCTTCTCCAACAACCGGGAAATACTTATTCTTGACCCGATACTCATACAAAGGAGAATCTGCTAAGGCAAGAATCTCGTCGCGGATCACCCGCAGCGCTTCGGTCCGATCAGTCATCGCTGCCTTTGATTTATTTCAAATGCTTCAAGCTGTCTTCCAAGTACCAGAGAACGGTAAAGACCAAGAGGATTAGAATCGTCGCCGTTAAAGCGATGAAGTGAAAACCGAAGCCGCTCGCCATCCCGATACCAGCCGAAACCCACAAACCGGCAGCGGTCGTAAGGCCGCTTAGATTGTTTTCTTTCTTAACGATCAGGCCCGCGCCTAGAAAACCAATGCCGACTACAACCTGAGAAGCGACGCGCAACGGGTCGAAATTAGTGAGGCCGGAAAACTCCGCGCTGGCCATCTGGCTAACAATCACAAAGAGAGACGAACCCAGACTGACCAAAGCATAGGTCCGCATGCCAGCCATCTTGCCAACCAAGCTACGCTGCAGTCCGACCAGAGAACCCAAACCCAAGGCAACCGATAAGCGAACGACTATGTCAGTGAAAGTAAGAATAGTTATCATTGGTCTAGTATACCGTCACGCTGGCTTTGTCGACAAGTCGCCATCAAAAAATCCCGCCGAGGCGGGACTCTTTGAATAACGATAAATCAATATTACTGAGCCATTGCGTCATCCGCAGTCGTGGTAGCAGTGGTGGTAGCCATGGTGTCTACTGAAGTAGTAGCCGTGTCGGTATCTCCAGCCTCAGGCAATGCTGCATCGTTACCCCT
>DASPMN010000087.1:0-7446 GCA_035627035.1 Minisyncoccota bacterium | reverse complement strand
CTAAGTGCAAGCAAGAATATCAAAGAACTATAGATAGTATTTTACTATAGTTGAGTTAATTTGTCAATAGATGTGGACATGGTCCGAAAATATTGGAGCCAGCTGGAAAGCTGGGTTTTGGAGAGTTACGAAATTGTGGTGGGTTTGGAAACGAGAGAAAATAGCCTTGTTTCTCCGTAAAATATTCTCTGCACGAGGTCACATGCCGATAATTAAACCATGTATAAATAAAACAACCCCGTCATCTTGCGATGCGGGGGGTCTGGCTCACACGAGAATCTCCTTAATCCTCAAGAAAATTTACATCAGTCAAGAATTTCAAGAACTCTTGTTCCCTTACAATTCCCCAGGTTCCCTGGGCTCGACTGTTGACACATTCAAGGTTCATCTCACGAAGCTCGAGACCGACAGTCTCAAGCTCACAAGCAAGCTCTTCCCAAGCTGCACAAAATTCAGTCGGATTATCAATATCAAATCTCCGACTCAATTCCAGTTGCCGCACGTTGTGCCGAATGTCGGCATTTATTTCAAGAGCAACTTCTTGAGGGGCTAGATTTAAATGTTCCGCCGTGTATTCAACCAGGTTGGATGTTATCCCAACCCGGCCAGCATTCATGCACCATCGCACTGAGCTTATTTCTGCAGTAAACACAATACGCTTACCAGCAAACAGGAACTCGCTTCCGTCCCCGCAAGATGGAACCGCCGGTAGAGTGAAGACGCCTTCAATAAACTCGTCCTTTTTTTCGCAGTCCTCCGCTTCGGGGTCGACGGAAAACCACAGCCTGAACACAGCCTTAACCATATCCCCTCCTTTCAAGGATCTAATTCGATATATAATATACCATATTATTATTATATAGTCAATAATATGACATGTTGTGGACGTGGTATCGAAATATTGGAACCAGTTGGGAATATGGATTTTGGAGAGTTATGAAGTGATCCGAGAGTATGAGAGGGTGGAAAATAGCCTTATTCCTAGCTAATACTTCCCCACTTGAGAGGACACATAACAGTAATGAAACCATGCACAAAAAAGAAAGACCCCGCACATAACTGTGCGGGGAGGGCAACATGGAGCCTGAAACAGGTCAGCTAATCTCGGCACCCAGTCCATCAAGCCACTTATCCATCTTTTCCAAGTACTGATTCTCCGCCCTCCGAATAAGCCTGCCGAGTTTCCGACTCATTGATTTCATGAGACCAGATCGACTACGAAGTGGCCCCTGAAGATCGTGATTGAAAATGACCGTAGTCACAAAGTTGGCATTCTGCATGGGAGCAGTAAAAATACACTCTCCCAGACTACTCCTCAAAAAAGGCCGCACTTCATCACTAGTAAGCCTCAGATCGACGGCAATAAAAGTAGCGATCGTCCCCTCAATTCCGATCAAAGCCAGAGACCCAACCTGATCACAGGGAACAACACAAGTGAACGTGACGACGTTCGATTCCATCTTTACTTCCTTTCAAAAGATCATTAGCTGTATGTTTATCCAGCCCAGCGTTTTGGCTTACTTTATAAGATACAACAAAGTCTAAATTTGTCAATAGTTGTGGAGATGGCGGGAATCGAACCGCCTAATCCTCCAACAAAGGCTTCTCCACCGTCGTCGGCTCAAGGCCGAGACCCTGGCCGGTAATGCGGACGATATCCTTGTCGATCTTTTTGAATTCCTTCTGGGAAGAATTGTAATGATTGACGGTCGTCGCCAAAGCATTGCCCATCTTGACATGGGCCTGTTCGTAGGTCTTCAAATGCGTACCCAACTCCTCTATCCGCTTGATGATATCCTTGGCGGTCTGTTCGATCTGCAGGGCTTTCAGTCCCTGCAAGACGGTCTGCAGATATGCCAAAAACGACGTCGGCGAGACGATGATCACCTTGTGCTTGCCGGCGGCCCGCTGGATGAGGTTTTCCGCGTCTTCCTGCAGGCTGCCGACCTTGTTGATCAAGAGGTCGTAGTAAATAGCCTCATGCGGGATGAACATGAACGCGAACTCCACCGTTCCCTGATGCGGCTGGATGTATTTGGAGGTTTCCGAAATGCGGGCCTTCAGGTCGTTGACGAAAACTTTTTCCAGCCGCTCACGCTCGCTCGGCGTCGCGGCTTCGGTCAAGCGGTTGTAATTTTCCAAAGAGAACTTCGAGTCGATCGGGATGATCTTGTCCTGGACGAAAACGGCGGCATCGACGATGGTGCCGTCCGGAAACGGATACTGCATCTGGAAACTGCCGGGAGGCAGGACGTTCTTCAAAAGCGTTTCAAGGTAATATTCCCCGAGCACGCCGCGCTGCTTCGGGTTTTTGAGCATTTCCTGGAGAGACTGGAGCTGGTCGGCAAAACCGACGATTTGCCGGCCGGTCTCTTTGACTTCGGTCAGCTCGCGAGTCACTTCCCGGATGAGCTTCTGCGACTCGCCCAGCTGATGCTTGACCGACTCGTTGACGAAGCGCGAGGATTCGCCGATACGGTCATCGACGACGCGCGCAAGCTCAGCCAGCTGCTGTTGCAGGAGCAAAAAGCCGGGAGTGGCCGCATCGTTAGCGCGCCGACGGCCCAAGAAGAGCGCAAACAGCGCTCCGACCAAGACGCCGCCAGCCATACCAACCAAAAGAAGGACTTGAGTATCCATGCCTCCAGTATATCACGAGCCCTAAGGCTTATGACAAACGGTATGAAGAGCTGGATACGTTATCCCACATCCATGGGGCTTTTACCGAGAAATATCCCGGATCAAGCTCGTTCTGATCCTCAGAGCGGCGCGGTTTGAAAAAGAGGAACGAAGGCAGATCCAGGTCCCGACGATCTTTTTTGAACAATGAACGCAACATGCGCTCATCCTATCAGCTCTTCGATGAAGAAGTCATTAGGCCGAGCGAAGCAAGGAAAGCCTCAAGCTCTTCTCCCGTGACGGGCCGGGCCTGACCCTCGCGCAGCGTGCCGAGCTCAAGATTCATGATACGCGTCCGCTCAAGATCGATCACTTGATAGCCGAGAGCCGCACACATTCGACGGATCTGATGCTTCTTGCCCTCCGTTAAGACGATGGAGAAAGTCTTGTCCCCGATCTTTTTCGTCTCCGCTTTCTTGGTGCGATATTCCTCGATCTGCACTCCGGCGGCCATTTTCTTCAGGAAATCATCCGTAATAGTCTTATCGACCGTCACCCTGTATTGCTTGTCATGCTTGTAGTCAGGATTCAGCAAACGGTCAGTGATCCGGCCGTCATTGGTCAAGAGAAGAAGGCCCCGCGAAGCTTTGTCCAAACGCCCGACAGGAAAGACGGTTTTAGGAAGACCGGCTACTTGGATGACGCTGGTGTGCCCTTCTTCCGGATTGGTAACGATGCCCACCGGCTTGTTGTAAGCGAAATAGACGTAAGCGTTCTTGCGCGTACGGTTGAGAACCTCAACCTGGTCATCGATTTTGACCTTCTCTCCCAGCGTCGCCTGCCGGCCGTTCACGAACACCTTGCCGGCCTCGATCAAACGATCAGCATCCTTGCGTGTCGCATGCCCCTTAAGGGCCAGATAGCGATTAATGCGCATCGGAAATTCAGATTTGTCCATATATGGTCGAGTATAGAGAAATACGCCCGAAACTACAAGTACAGCAAAAAGCACCCGCCGGAATCGGGTGCTTTGCAGCGCGCATTAATGCGCTCTAGTTTAAATATTATAGTCTTCGTCTTCCGAGCCGTCGAAGCGCTCAGCCTCGCCTTCCTTGTCGGTCTGATGCTGCGACTTCTGCTCTTCTTCCCGCCCTTCCTCGTTTCGCATGCCGCGTTCGTCGCGATTGTTGTTCATTTCCATATATTTAAAAGGTTAAAAACTATGTAATGATTGTTTCGACCAATCACTGAAAATTATACAGAGCAATGATGATAATTGAATTAATCGCCTCTCTGGTTTCAAATGTACTTTCATCGACTCTTCAATGCTCCCGCGCTACGGTCAGCTTATGAAAGCCAACAATTCCACTATCCATAAATACGGTTATTTCTGGGCCACCTTAGCCTTGTTTATTATCAGCCTGACCGGGCACTGGCTTTTTGCTTGGCATGCGTACGTTGACGAGCAAAAGATTCATAACGAAGAAGTTCGCGTGGGCAGTTATCTGATCGAGGTTTCGCGCGACACGCTGGAAAACTGGCAATCGGAATTCCTGCAGCTGATCTGGCAAGTCGCCGGCCTGGCGCTCTTGTGGCACGTAGGATCGCCGCAGTCGAAAGAAGGCGACGAACGCAAAGAAGAAAAGCTTGATGCCCTGTTGCGGATGCTGAAACCGGCCGAGGCAGAAAAGGTCATACGGGAACTCGAAGAGAAATATCCCAAAAAATAAAGGCGGAGCTTTCAGCTCCGCCCGAAGGAACAAACAAAGACAAGTCACGCCGTTTTTACGCAGTTGCGGCCGCTTTCTTTCGCCTGGTACAGGGCCTTATCGGCCTCTTCGAGCAGCTTGTGCATGCTTTTTTCAGGCGCCAGGGCCGCCAAGCCGATGCTTGCCGTAACTCGAAGCTCGAACCCTCCGCAGCGAACAGGGTTTTGCTGGACTGAGTTCCTTATCCTTTCGGCAATAAGTTGCCCGCGCTCCAACGAACAATCGGACAAGATCACGAGGAATTCTTCCCCGCCGTAACGGCCGATATGATCCGTATCCCGCAATGGTTCCGACATATGGCGCGCAGCCCCTGCCAGAACACGATCGCCGATCGGGTGGCCGTACCTGTCGTTCACTGACTTGAAGTGATCAAGATCAAGGAAAGCGATGCATAACGGCTTGCCACTACGAGAAGCGCGCTTGATCTCGATCTCAAGCCATTTCATTATTTCCCCGCGAACCCACAATCCCGTCAGACGATCGCGAGAATAGAACTGATACTCTTTCAGCCTCTTCATCCCGAGGCCGAGCCTGAACTCCAGCTCGCGCAGATCCGGACCGCCCGCGACTCCTCCTCGCGGCTTCTTATAAAGGAAGTCGTCGCAACCGGACTCGAAAGCCTGAGGAAGGACATCGTCGCCGTCTTGGCCGGTTATCATGATAACGTAAACTTTCCTTCCTTCTTCTTCCCGCAAATCACGGATGCGCCGACACAGTTCCAGGCCGTCAAGATTGGGCATTTGGATGTCGGATATTACAAGCAACGGGCCTTTCGCCGGCTTGATCAGCTCCCAAGCGCCGTCTCCGTCGTTTGCCGTTTTTACTTCATAGCCCCAACTAGACAGGCTCATCTTGAAAGCTTCGCGCAACGAATCATCGTCTTCGGCAAGGACAACTCCGATATCTTTTTTCATGGTTTCCACGGCTTCCATCTCTCCGTACAGGTTTGAAAGTGCCTTATTCTTCTTCAAATCTACATGATATTTTTATGATTTCAATGAATACTAAGGAAAAAACCGGGCCAGCCCGGTTTTTTCCTTAGTATTCAACCTTATCTTCCTTGCCCGACCAATCCTTGAAAGCTTCCAAGGCTTCTTCCCGCATCATCTGACGAAACGGGATTTTTCGGCTTTCATACGGCGTATCCAGTTCGTCGTAGATGAAAGCGTCGTCGAAGCCGATAGCCGCGGCATCGTCTTTGGTGTTGGCGAAATATACCGCCTTCGGCCGAGCCCAATAGATCGCCCCCAAGCACATCGGGCACGGTTCGGTACTAGTATAGATGACGCAATCGTCCAGCTGAAAAGAATTAAGATTCTTGCAGGCCTCGCGGATAGCCACGATCTCGCCATGCGCGGTCGGGTCATTGAAAACCGTGACCCGATTGATGCCGCGGCCGACGATCTCCCCGTTCTTTACTATCACTGCCCCGAACGGCCCGCCGCCGGAAGCGACAGACTCCCGGGATAACTTAATGGCTTCAGCCATGAATTTTTCGTGTTCGTTTTCCATGCCGGCAAGTATACCTGAAAAGATTGATATGAAAAACCCTCAACCTTTTAGGTCGAGGGTTGCCATGCGGTATCGCTCCTTTCCTTCTTCCAAGAAGTCCTCCCACGAGCAAGGAAGGATCGTCGCGATAAAAGCAGGGCCGCCGAAACAATGGAAAGCGGCCTCGACAATCCTTCTTTCAAACGCCAAGGGATCAGGGCGTTTCGAATCTTCGAGATACCATTGCGACAATATCGACGACGCAAGGCAGCCGTACTGGATCAAAGAAATCTCGGAAAGCGCCGAGAAGAGCTCGAGCTGAACAAGACGGCGAAAACCAAGCCTTTCCCTAGTCTCTTGGAGTAGCCAGTCCCGGTCCTGCCACCGCTTGTCCGGAAGCGAGCCGACAAAATCTTCTTTCGGCGGAAAAGCCAGAAGGAGCGAATCGAGAACGGCGCCTCGCAGGCTCCTATCCCCAGAAACCCCGCTTAGGCCGTAGAGACGCCAAAGGTTCAAGAGAAGCAAGTAGCCAAACTGCCAGAGCAATAAATCGTCATACGTCAGCATTCTCTGTGAAATCCCATCAGTCTCCCGCATCGCTCCACCAGAAGCCTCAAAAGCAAGGCCGTTCTTCATGCAACATCTAGCCTCCTATTGTCTGCAGATTCTGACGCCGTTTTAGCACTTTAGGATAAATGAAGCAAGGCAGACGCTTGATGCTTGGTTCTATCTAGGCTTTATAGGTACCCATATCTCTTCTTCCGAATTAGGGTCGTTGTTTTCATACTTTTCGCCCAAGACCTCAAAGTGAGGCCTATTGTCTAATGCATAACCGGATCCAGACAACCATTCTCCATAGATATACCGATAGATAGCATCATCCGTATTCAGGCCCCGATACTCAAATACCGCATACAAGCCACCTGGCAACGTAAGGGCTTCCATCCCTTCAGGAATATGATCGTACGTAGAAACCTCTACCCCGGCCCACTTATCAAACATCTTTGCTGGATTATGGCCTTTGAAATGATCCGCCTGGTAAACGGCGGCTGAAATTAAGTCATTGTTTATTGCATTCGCGACCTCTCTCCGTCTGGGCATAAAATCCCGCCAAAGTCCTGCTATTTCATAGTCGGCAAAACTCATCGTTAGCTTCTTGCCTATCAGCTTTTTTGCCGCCATCGTCTCAAATATTGGTTCTGCCTTTTGCATGAAATACAGTACAGCTATAACTTCTTAAGAAACACGAAAAGCTCGCCGGCCTCCCAGAAATCGTCCGGATGCTTATGATCCCCCGCCAGCCACACGAAACCGTCTCCGCCATGAACGACTCGGAACTGGCTTTGATGGCCGAGAGAGTCGACGTGTGCTTCCATGCCGATCTGAAGAGATTCCAACGGCGGCTGATCGGAATATTGCAGCCGCAGCTGCGGCCCGACTTCCGGCAGGCAGATTTCCAATCCGCATTCAAACGCCCGCCTGTAGACGTCTAGCCTGTACGCTCCATTAGCAAACCCAAGCTCACGCGGGGTAATCCTAACGAGCCCCACCTCGCGTTTAATAGGAA
>DASPMN010000086.1:0-4323 GCA_035627035.1 Minisyncoccota bacterium | reverse complement strand
ACTGTTACACTGTCGACGCTCGGACGCGGACTTTCGACCGGTACCGAGCTCGAGTATTCCGACCGGGATACCATTTACAGCGCATTAAAAAACAGGCAACAGCAATGAGCGACACCATCCTTAAAATCTTAGAACTTCTTTTCTTCGCGATCATTTCCATCATTTTCGTTCCCATGCTCGTGATCGTCCATTACTATACCGAGCACTACGAAAAATGGCTGGGCAATATCATGAAGATGTAACAAAAAAACGCCCTGAAGGGCGTTTTTTGAGCTTGGTCTTTTTACTTGACCGCGCCGATCTTTACCTGAGTGTAAGGCTGGCGGTGGCCGTTGATCTTGCGGTGGCGGACTTTCGCCTTGTATTTGACGATGGTAACTTTCTTGCCGCGGATATCGGCAACGAACTCGGCGGTCAAGGAAGCGCCGTCGATGTACGGGGTGCCGATAGTCGTCTTGGTGCCGTCATTGATCATGAGCACCTTGTCGAAGGTAATGGTATTGTTTTCAGCCTTTGGCAGCTTTTCCACGTTCAAAACGTCCCCTTCTGAGACTTTGTACTGCTTGCCGCCGGTTTCGATGATTGCAAATGAAGCCATAATTACCCTATTTTACACGGATTTACAGAAAAGGCAAGAGCTTGGCTTGGAATACAAAAGGAAAAAGCCCATCCCTCCTTTTTGGGAGAGACGGGCTCGCGGCCTAGACACAACAGACGGAAGGCAACGGCTTAAGCCAGGAAGGGAAAGCGCTTTCCGGGCAACGGGATCTGAGTTCCGCATACTTAGAACCCAACAGGTCCGTCGATTCGTAGCTCCCAGTGCCCACAACCGCAACGAGCTCTCCAGCGGCGGCCAAATCCTTCACAAACTCCTCTAGATTGTAATCATGACCAAGAAACGGGATGCGGCATTGGTCATGATATATCCGATAAAGATCAGCTGTGCTCAAGGGTCCGCGAAGGAAACAATGCCGAATTATCAGGCCCTCCAGATCAAAATTGTCGAAGCCGCCAACGGCCGCCGCAGAACGGGCTAGTCCGGCGACGGCTCCTGATTTCTTCCAGAGATTCCAAAAACGTTCTTCCCGGATCTTGCTGGGATTTAATCCCATGACTTCCCCTTTCAAGGATTAATTTAGAAGACCTACGTTATTTGCCGACCACTAAAACATTAAATTATCAAAAAGCCAATATTTATGGATATCGTGTTTGAATATTGGAACCAGCTAGAAACCTGGGTTTTGGAGGTGTGTGGATTGATTGGCGCGCTTAATACATAAAGAAAAAGCCGCCTCTGTTTACATTGGGCGGCTTCGATTAGATGCGGAAGCGCACTGACTAGCGGTTCAGCAACATGATGTCTTCGCTGATGAAACGAAGCATAGGATCCTTTCTGTCTGACCGGCAAGATACAGCATCCTTGATGGCGCAAAGGAGGGACTTGGCAACCTCTTGCTGCGGCTTATCCATGCAAGACCCTAAGGTGCGTACTGCATTATAGAAAGCGAAGAGATCTCCCGGAGACATCCCGTTGAGATCCCGGCACAGCTGGTACATCCTCTCCATCAGAGAGTCTGGTGAAGCCGTGGCCACTTCCTTGATTCGCTGCAAGAACCGATCTTCCATAAAACTTCTCCTTTGTGATGATCTTTTTATATTATACTACAGTATAAAAATAAGTCAATAGAATTGACCTGAATTTTATAGAAGAATACGGCCTATGCCCAATCAGACAAAATTCCTTTTCCAGGCTTAATATCGATCATAGAGCGAATCTTTCAATCTGCCCGAATAAGCCTTCCGCCCATAGTAACGATCATCGAAGAACGATTGCATTTCGATTAACGCGCTCGATGTCTCATCCAATGCGGCCGAATCGCCCTCGCCCGCTTCCACGCCCCTGACCAGACTAGCGGCGATCCCGGCGCTTTCTTGGACCCGGCGCAAAGACCCGACGACCCCGTCGTCGAATTCCTCGATCTCATGTTCAGACGCTCCCAATCGGGGCGCATGTTCAAAGTCCGATTGCCTGGAAGCGCTTAGAAGATCGAGAGCGGCGTCTCGAATGGCATCGATATTTTCAGGACGAGCCAAGCTCGATTCGAATTCAACGACAGCTCCAGAAAGGCTCGGATCTTCCAGTCCGCGAGCCAGAGTGCGCAAATCATCGCATAGGCCGCTCCGCTCAATCAACCGACCAACCTCCGATGCTGTTTCAGAACGGCGCTCTACGTCAACTTCCGCCTTTTCGTTGCCAGTCAACGATTTTTGTTGATCTTCCAGATCTGCCAAGTGGCGTTTCGAAGCGTCGATGCCTGGAGCGAAGGACGTCTCAGGGAGACCCAGAGAGGACCTCAGATCAGCCAAGTTCTTTTCAGTCTCCGTTACTGAATTTCTACGATCTTCGATCGTTTTATCCAATTCCTCAATAGGAGGAGCAACGCTGGCGGTCAGATCTATATTAATTCGTCGCTCCCCTGTAGACGCTTCCCGTTCTTCAGCTTCACCGCCCAACGCTTCAATGGGAGGAGCGGTCCAGTTCAGATCGGGGTTATCGGCAGAATACCGTTCTTGGCGGGATCGAGAATTCCCAGATTCAAAAGAAGAGGTTTCAGGCATAGAAAGTTTATTCCAGAATGCTAGTTATATATTCTTTGGCCTTGATTTGGCTCTTCTCCTTAGCCTCAGGCGAATTTTTGACGAAATCGACCACCTTACTTAGGCGCGCTTCAAAGAAGTCTTGATTGGCATACAGGGCCTTTTGAATATCCGCACGAGGAGGAGTGCACTCCAAAAAGTTCTCTCGGAAGTCCCTGATCATATTCACACCGATCAGCAGTTTTGGGATACGATAGGCCACCGTCCACGCATCTCCCTCGGCCATGAGGGCTTCGGCTTCCTTTAGCTCGAAATCGACCAGGTATGAAACTTTCCCCACCAGGTCCATGTATTCGCTAGGTTCGTCTATGCGCTTGAATTCGATCGGAGTTTCCATGTTCGTTTTGAAATGTTATCTGTTCGGCTTAAATGGCTCAGGGCGCAGCCCTCCTTATAAATTTAACACAGGGCCTCCATTACGCCAGCGACCTATCAACAACACGGCTATAAACCAACACGTCCAAGAAGCCTTATTCCGTAGGATTTTTAGTGTGGACATCGTGTCAAAATATTGGAACCAGCTGGAAACCTGGGTTTTAGAGAGTTATGAATTGATTCGAGAGAGCGAGATGAGGGAAAATAGCCTTGCTTTTACTTAGCACCTCCCCGCTTTAGGGGTCACATACCGGTAATTAAATCAGGTATAAAAAACGACCCCGCCATCTTGCGATGCGGGGTCCCTGTTTAAGGCTCTTTGGAAAAGCCCTATCAGCCACTTATTTTAAAGCTTGTCTCTTCGCGAAACGGCCACCGTCGCATGGCATGTCTTACCCATCGAACAAATTGCTTATTTCCTCCGATTCTCTGGGCAATCGTAGGCACAAGGACCCATACGGCCAAGCATTCCTCTTCAGTGAAGCCGCGGACGAGATAACCAGACCGAAGGACATCTTGAGCGCTACGAACGAAGATTTCAGGATTAGTATAACCCGAATGGTCAGGAGAAGTAATAACTTTTGCCCATTCATCAAGAAAGCTTCTCAAGGGAACTACCGTTGGGGAAAATACCGAGAGATCCAATTGCGCAAGTTGCCTTGAAACACGTCCGATCTCTTCCGTTTCTTCTTGTTTCTTATTATTATGCACGACAACCCTCCTCAGTCATTGGAAGCTTCTCAAACCTTTTGTCTGCTTATTTATTACATTAAATCGTCGACCTAGTCAATAAAATAACCATCGCCCAAAATAATACTGGAACCAGCTGGAAATATGGGCTTTGGAGAGTTATGAAATATTTAAAGAACATGAGATCAAATAAACTCACTTATCTCTGTGTAGTTCTTACTTGCTTCTAAGATCAACATAGAACAACCAGACCAGGACAAAATGAAAAAGACCCTGCGCTTTTTCAAGCACAGAGTCCATAAGGAACTAGCCATTCTTTCCAAAGAAAGCCGGGAAGTCCGGGAAGTCGGAATAAGTTTTATAAGGAGTCGACGGCAACCGCGGATCTTCCTTGTACCGCTCCTTGTATTCGTCTTTCGTTTTGATACCCAACCCGATCGCGGCGGCCGAAGCCTCCTGCCAGGTGGGGTAAAGATCGGCTCTCTTCTCCTTTCCGAGAAAAGCCGTGAAGCCCGGGAAGTCGGGATAAGGTCTATAAGGAGTCGACGGCAACCGCGGATCTTCCTTGTACCGCTCCTTGTATTCGTCTTTCGTTTTGAT
>DASPMN010000085.1:0-10216 GCA_035627035.1 Minisyncoccota bacterium | reverse complement strand
CAATTCGAAGCCGACCGAAAAGGTATCGATATCCTTGCGGAGCTCCGACATGCTGTGCAAGACGACGCTGGAATCAATGCCGCCAGACAAATAAACGCCCAACGGCCGATCGGAAATCATCTGCCGTTTAACCGAGCTTGTGACTTCTTTTCTCACCATCCCAGCCAGCTCTTCCCTTGAAAGCCTCAGGTATTCAGGCGGCCCAGGCTGCCAATAGCGTTCAATCGAAAGCTTGCCGTTAGTCACCGCTCCGTAACTGGCAGCGGGCAGCTTATAAATACCTTCGATCATAGTAAGCGGCTCGGGAACATACAAAACCCGCAAGTAGCGATTAAAGGCGTCCCGATTTAAACGTCGCATGTCCCGATGTTCGCTTATTGCCTTAATCTCGGAAGAAAATACGAACCGGCCGTTGTCCCACGAATAATAAAGCGGCTTTACGCCCATAGGGTCCCGGGCGACAAACAGCTCCTGCCGTTCTTCGTCCCAGATGGCAAAGGCAAAGATGCCGTTGAATTTCTTCACGCACTCCTTTCCCCACTTCTCATAGGCCGCCAGGATGACTTCCGTATCGCCGCTGCTTTTGAAAGGATAGCCCGCCAATTCCTTCCTCAGCTCCTGAAAATTATATATCTCTCCGTTGAATACGATAGCAAGATTGCCTTTCGTATTTTTCATCGGCTGAGCGGACTGGTCAGAAATATCGATAATACTGAGCCGATTGTGTCCCAGCGTAATGCCGCGACCCTCATAAACCCGGGTAGCATCGGGCCCCCTGTGCCCGGTCAAAGCGTTCATTGCCTTGATAAGTTCCGGATCCTTAAAGTTAAAGCCGTTGATCGCGCACATGATTACTTTTTGGCGTAAAAAACATAGGCCAGAGGAAACTTATCCTGGAAATAGCCCTTCGGCTTGAGCAGGCCAAGCAGATAATCAAGCAGGAAAACAACCGGCAAGACGGCCAACTTAATAAAACGCGGCATCAAAAATTCGATCTGCGAAAAAGCGGCCATAAAAGGGCCTCGGGCCGCAGGTTTGATGGCCACGGAAGAAAAACCGGCATCCTTGAACAGAATTTCCAACTGCTGAGCCGTCATGCGCACATAATCGTTAGGGTCCGGATGGACGTTTACCAAGAAAGGAATGCTGCCGACCAGCTCTCCTCCGTTTTTCAATACTCGGCAAACCTCTCCCACTACCTTTTCTCGGTTGGCGATATGCTCCAGGATGTTAAAGGCAAATACGAAATCATACGTACCATCGGAAAACGGCAGGGGTTCATGTTCCATATCCATGACCACGTCAGGCTTGGCATCGGGATTGATGTCCACAGTGGAAATATGATGCCATTTAAAAAGCTTTAGAAAGCGGTAATGGCTTGCCCGCTTGCTTCCGCCGCCGATATCGAGTATTTCGCCCCAGCATTCTTTTTCCTTAAGGATCAGATTGCCCAAAGTACGGGCCATATCCTTCTTTCGCCAGACCTCCCTGATAATCAACGCGGGATTCAAAGTGGTCATATATTTCAAGATGGTGCGAATAAACAAACGGGAATGATAGCGCACGATTACCAGCTCAAGCGAGAGCGGCATGCTGTCTTTGAAACCGTAGCGTCCGTACATCATTGGCAGCCTATACAAGACATAACCTAAAAGTGTCCTCAGGCGCCGATACGCAGCCCAGTACAAGAAAGATCTGAACGAGGAGAATTCCGCAGTCTCGATTTCCCAATCGCTATACCGTCTAAGATACGGCCAGAAATTTCTGACCCGGCCTTCTGACCAATGGAAGTTGTAATAACTCTTAAGCTGACCAGGGTTGTACTTTTCAGCGTCAAAGACCAGCCGATCATGCACCCGGCCTTTGAAATGCGGATCTATGGTGCGGTTAACGAGCCTGATTTGGAACGAAGGATAAGTGGCTTCGTGTTTTATCTCTCGGTTATTAATAAAAATTCGGGTTGGCATGCGATATATCATCGCGTCCGGATTTCGATCGGATACAATCTTCCGGATCTCTTCCGCCGCTTCCGGCGAAAGCGTATCGTCAGCATCCATGAAAAAATACCAATCGTAGCTGGCAGCTGCCATGTTTTTCTCCCGCACGCCCGCCTTGTCCTTTATGCACGGCAAATTAGGCCGATCGGATTCGTATTGCTTGATCACCCGAGCCCCGTATTTCTTAGCGATTTCTACCGTCTGATCCGTGCTATTGCCATCACAGACGACGATCTCAGCAAAATCCTTGAGAGACTCGAGACAAGCAGGCAGGCCATCGGCAGAATTGAGCGTTAAAATGCCGACCGTGCAAGGAATCTTATTCATAGGGCTCGTTTGTGGCATAGACATTGAAATAAGGTCCCTGGCGGAACCCAGCGGCTTTCGGATCGTCCAGAGGAATCAAATTAACCTTATCGGGCAAGGTTTTATTGATTGCTACCGACTTATAATTGTCCTCTATTATATACACACGGTATCCATATTGTCGAAGGAACTCATAGATATCCTCTTCCCGGGTAGCAGCGGCAGCCAAAACCTTAGGACTGACCTCAAAAATAAGTTCCGGGAGAATTGACTGTTTGAATACCACCTCCGAACAGCCTCGCAGCACTGGCAGTTCGAATCCTTCAACGTCCAGGAAAATCAAATCAACATTCAGGCCGCTCTCTCTGGCGTAATCGTCAATCGAGACGGTCTTGGTCCGCTGCCGGCGGTCATGTTTTTTATGCGTGGCGGTATAAGGCACGAGGGAAGACCTGATATCCTCAACATATATCTCCGCTTCCCCCGTCCGATTGCTCAGAGCCTTTCTTTCCAAGACCAGCGAAAGGCCGGGATTCAGAGAGAAATTCTTTTGTGATTCTTCAAACAAATAATCTACCGGCTCGAAAGCTACAACCTTTCCCTCTCCCGCGCGAGCGGCCATCAAGGCGACATAGCCAATATGGGAGCCCGCAATCAAGGAACAACGCTTTTCTTTCATCCTCTGCTCCAACAACTTTGTCGTTTGAGGCTCCCAAGGATACGGCACGAAAGGGCCATAAAAAAGCAAAAAACGTGTCAGAATATCCTGCATGCCGACTTCAAGCTTAAGACCATTAACCAAAGTCACGACCGAACGGTAACGACGTCCCAGCACCCGAGTAGCAATCGGCCAGGTTATCAAGTCGCGCAATTTATCCGACCGATTTACACGAGCCAACATCCAGCCAACGACCAACACGAAAGTTCTTTTAAGCATAATCAGGCAATTAGGGTTTTCCGTATAATATCATCAAGCGCCTTCGCTGAGAAAAGCCGGCGGGACAGATCTTTGGCGGCCTCCCCTAAGCGGAACCTAAGCTCGCGGTCATTTTTAAGCCTAAGCACCGAATCAGCAAAGTCAGCAGCGGTATCAGCATACAAAAGATGCCGACCGTCTTCAAAAGGATAGCCTCCCATCCCCCGCCTGGAAGCGATGACCGGGAATCCTCGGGCAAGCGATTCGAAGATCTTTTGCTGCATGCCAGCTCCTGCCAGCGACGGAACGACCGCTATATCCATATCCTTCAAAGAAGAGGCCAAGTCTTCGACATATCCTTTGTAACATATGGCGCCGACGCAATGCTTTGCAAGATCGGCCGGAATCTTTGCTCCGTAAATAGAAAGCTTGATCTTAGGGTCTTTCTGATGGACAAGAGGCATAACCTTTGTCAGCAAAAATTCCAGGGCCAACCTGTTATGCTGGACGTTATAAGTTGAACCCATAAAGAAAAGATCCATCTCCTCGTCCTGATCTTTGCGCCGCAGCCGCCACTCCATGCAAGACTCTAAACTGCGCAGCGGCAGGACCTCGGCGTTTCTTGCGCCCAGACGTTGATATATCTTCCGCTCGCGAGGCGTAATGCTAAATAACCAGGAGCTTGAACGGACGGCAATATATTCGCTGACATATTTCGGTGCGACCTTTAAAAAATTTAGAAACGAGTAGCCGTCTTCCTGAAGGAAATGATGGGGTTCGAAATTTATCGAGCGAGTTACAATCTTGACCTTCAACTGACGGGCGCGGCGGTATAACGGCCATAAATAAGTATATTCAAACCAGGCAATATCAGGCTGCCACTCTTCGAGCTGCTCCTTGAACACTCGCTGAATATTTGGCTCGGCATACTCTAAAGCGGCGCCATCGAGCAAAAGAGGATTCGCAAGCTTGCGTAAGAATTTCCCCGCCTTCTGCCTGACAGACAAAGTAGTATTACTGTACCGATAAGGCACAGGGAAAATTTTAACCCCTAAGGCAGATTCCGCTTTTTGCACATCAGCAGACGTATACCAACTCACGCTCTTGGCAATCACCCGTACCTCGCAGCCTAAGCGAACAAGCTGCCTAATACCGCTCGCCCGATCCGCCTGTTCCGCGCCTGTTTCTGGATAAGGCACGCTAGGCATCACCATCAATATTTTTTTAGGAAAACTGCTCATACAAACCAACTATTCGCGTAATGAGCTTCTTAAGGTTATGGTTCTTGACCACGTAATCGCGAAACATTCCCTCGGCTGGCTGCTCGGCCAATTCCACAATACGCTGGCTAATAGACACGGAATCTCGATCAATCAAGCATTCGGAAGGCAAAATAGGACGAAAAGCTTCGTTCATGGTCAGGACCGGAACATTGCAAGCCAAGGCTTCGAGCACGACTTTGTCCAAACTGCCAGTATCGCTCAAGTTAAGCACAACGTCCGCTCGCTGATAATAGGCAACTATGTTCCGATTCGATACCGAACCGGCAAATTCAAAATCTTCTTCCAGATCAGATGCTTTAATTTCCTTAACAACAGATTGCCGATAAGCCTTGTCAGTCGAAGTTATGGCTTCGCCGGCAATAATCACACGGAAAGGAAACTGTCGTCGTCTCAGCTCCTTAGCGATAGCCACCAACAAGAGTTGGTTCTTAACCGGCGCGATACGGCCGACCGATAAAATATTACAGATCGTGTGCTTTTCTTTGGATATTTCAGGTTTAAAAAAGTCAGTATCGATCCCATGACCCAATACATTCACCTTCCGGCTAGCCAAACGGAAACTCTCCGCCGAGGCCGTCATGATGAAATCGCAAAATTTAGAAGCCAGCCATAGCTTAAAATCGACATGCTTGTGCGTGTACCACAATCCGATCTTTTTTCCCAATCCCTTCCACACCGCCCAGCCCAATATTATGTAAACAGGATTCATGTGCACAAACACGGCGTCATACTCTTTGCGGCGCGACCAAATATGGCGGTAGAAGTTTATTACATACCGCAAGCGGGACTTCCCCTTCTCCTTACCCAAAGACAAGACTTCACAATTAGAAGCCAGGTCATATTCTCCTTTTTCAAGACAAATGATCGTTAAAAATTCGGCTTGCCTAGAAAATTCTTGTAGCCACCGATGGAAAAAACCTAGAATATCGTCATCACAATTTACCTTTTGGGTAATAATAAGAAATTTCATAAACTTACGGCCGAGCAACCTTCTGCCAAGCAGTTAAATATCTGTATAAAGTCTCCCGATAGCTAGGCAAATGCCGCACCGAAACAGCCGCCTCTTGGCCCAGCCTGACTCCAAGCCCAGGATCAGCAACCAGGCGCCTCATAGCCTCAAGCAAAGCCTCTTTGTCGCCGACCGGGACAACTAATCCATTTTGATTGTGCGTAATCGCCTCGCCAGCGCAGCCGACGTCGGTCATAACAATCGGCAAGCCGGCGGCGGCAGCTTCAATAACAACCATTCCCCATCCTTCGCTGCAAGAAGTGAGAAGAAAAGCATCCGCGGCGGCAAACTCCTGCGCCAAATCGCTCACCCAGCCAACGAACTGGACGCAACCGGCCAAGCCGTGCTCCTTGACCCGAACTTCCAGCTTTTCCCGGTCCGGGCCGTCGCCGACGATCCGAAGGCGAGCATTTGGATTATCGGCGACAAGATCAGCAAAAGCATCAATTTGAAGTTCGATGTTTTTAACGGGAACCAAACGGCTAGCCGTCAAAAATACGAAACCCTGATGATCTTTTCTCTGCAGCCCACTTAAGCTGTCTGTTGGCGTATAGACAGGGACGGCCGAAATCTTCCCTGGCTGCAAGCGATACTCGCTGGCCAGCTGTTTTTTTAACCGCTTGCTAACGGTTCGGATTCCATTGGCAAAGGATAGAACCAGCCGGGCAAGAAGGCGGCGAGACAGGGTGTTTTTTTCAAAGCCGTGAACCTGGATCTCAAGCGGCACTCGATACCAGCGGGCAAGCAGCAAGCCGACAAGGCCCATATAATATGGATCCTGCACGGACAAAACGTTGTAATGGACCCCTCGAAGCAAGACACGCGCGAGGGCGAAAAGATTCCTCAACTGAACAATCTTCCCTTCTCCGCCCGTCCCCCACACGACGACCCCGTCGGACAAGCGAACCGTCGCGGGAGTTTTGGCTGGCACGATAACGTGGTAAGCGTCAGCGACCAGTCCATAGCCCGCCAAACGGCGGCTAGCCGACGAAGCAGGATCCAATAACGAAACATCAAGACTAAAAACTAATATTTTCATGACTTTCCTTTAAGAATGGCGGCTGTTTCTGATAAAAGCCTTTCTTCGTTAAACTCCTTAACCTTCTCCTGGGCATTGGCGGCTAAGATCTGGGCACGAGACGGCGTATGTATCATTTCAGAAAGAGCAGCCTGCAAAGCCTCCTCATCATTGTAACCTATCAAACGTCCCGTACTGCCGTCAGCAATCAACTCCGGATTGCCTCCAACGTTCGTGGTAATGATTGGCGTACCTACCGCCATGACTTCTAAAAGCTGATGTGACAGGCCCTCATAACCGGTATTGAGCACAAACACGTCAGCAGCTTGGCAGTAGGCCAGCAGACTTCCCTGTTCCACTCGTCCCAACAGCCTGACAAAATCTCCAGCCTTTTGGTCCCTGACAACCTCCTCCAATCGTCTGCGCTCCGGCCCGTCTCCAGCTATCAAGAGAGCAAGAGCAGGATACCGCTTATGAAGCCGTCCAGCGACCTTGATCAGGCTCTCAAAGCCCTTCCACGGCACCAGGCGGCCAGCCGACATGACCACGAACCCTTCCATATTCAAATTCCTGCGCAGTTCCTGTTTGTTCTTAGGCGCATATTCCAAACCAAAGGCATTGTAGACAACCGTTATTTTGCCCCGATCAACCCCCCAGGCAGAAACGATATTTTTCAGATACTCGCTCGGCGTCACGATTGCATCCGCCTGCCGGGCAACGAAAGTTTGAACCCGCCTCAAAAAGCGAACCGGCCGGCGATATTTCTTGCTATCAGTGGCAACAAAAACATCCAATAGGTCGGTTACGCCGAAGCGGTTCGTCCCCTGCTCCCACGCATAGTCGCCGACGATTTTGAGGAAGAATTTCTTCCCCGTCAGCCTGGCTGCGCACAAGCCAGCCAGACCGAATACCGGATCCATGGCATAGATGCCATCGGCCCAAAAACTTTTTTTCAAAATGCGAAAAGAAAAAAGAAGATAGCGCAGGATCTTTGGGTAACCAGCCGTCCAACCGTAACTCTCAACCTGCACTTCAAAGCCTTTCGGCGGCAACTTATCCAAAAGAAGCTGCGAGTACGTTGCCGGGCCGCCAATATCCGGCGGCAAAGCCGGCGTTACGACGAGTAAACGGAAATTATTCTTGTTTGCCATGAACCTGATTACTAGAAGCCCGTAAAAAAACCTTCTCCATTTTTTGCGCTATCGACTCCCAGTCATAGCCGCGAGCCAAAGCCTCCGCTTGGTTGATCACTTGGCCAACCGATACCATATTAACAGGATCTAGAATTTCTCGAACCGTCCGGGCCAAGCTTTCCGAATCGTCCACTGGGCACACCCAGCCAGTCGCATGATCATGAAGGAAATCTGGGATGCCCCCAACAGGAGTGCCGATAACCGGCACTCTGGCCGCCATCGCTTCGATGAAAGAATTCCCCATCCCTTCAGATCGGGACAATCGGACAAAAATGTTCGCTAAGGCCAAATACTGAGGAATGGCAGCGTGTCCAACCGCGCCAACAAAGCGGACCCTGTCTGTAACTTTCAATTCCTCAGCCAGCTGGTGGAGCTTTGCCTCCAGCTCTCCTGTTCCGACTATTACGAATTTCACATCTGGAGGCAACAAAGGAAGAGCCCTAATGACGGCATCGATACCGTTCTTGAGGACCAAGCGCGATGTCGTTACGAGCACCTTGTCATCCAAAGAAATAGCCAGCTTCGATCGAAGTTCCGAAAGCGCATCGACGTCAGGCGGCGAGGAAAACAGCTCGACAGCGACACCGTTTGGGATCGTCTCAATCGGGCCGGCATAGCCGTAACGGCGCGCCTGCTCGGACAAATAGGTGCTTATAGCCGTCACGCAAGCCGTCCGCCTGAGCGCTAGGGACCAAGATACGCCAATAAGGCCCAGGGAGCGCATCTGTTTAGGCAAGCCGGCGATAAAAGGCATCATCAGGATCCGCCACAATCGTCCAGCTAAGCCGAATTCCTTATGCGCGATATGTTCTTCCGAATCGCCCTCCTGCAGCGTGAGAACGACCGGCAACGGTCGGAAAAACAAGAGACGCCGAAGGATATTGACGATATAAGGAATGCCGCTGGCAAAGGTCACCATCATTGCCCAAAACAGGCCGTATCGGTTTCTAAGCAAGAGGCCGAAAACTTTGAGCGTACCTAGGATCGGCAGCAAGGCCTTATCAAGCGGACTGCCAAAACCAACGCGATAGACAGTCACGTTGCCGACTCTTTCTCGCAGGGGAAGCCGGCGTTCAAGCCGGGCGGTTACCAGGTCAAATTCCCATGAGGGCAACCTGTCAGTTATTTCCTTAATCGCCACCTCTGCCCCGCCTACGTGAGGAAAATAGGCAGTTGAGAATATTAGAGCCCTTGGCCTGTGATTGGACATAAAGACAACCTAGCACACTCTTGCGCCGGCGTTAATTCTGCTCTCGAGGTTTAACCTCGAGCATTTCCCGCAAGACGTCTTCCGGTATTTCTCCTTTTTCCTTTACCTTCGGCGCTTGATTTTGAGCAACGGGAGGGACTGGCTGAGCCTTCTCCGCCGGCGGAGCGTCAGGGGTTTTAGAAACCGGCGGCTCCGGCGCTTTTGGCATAGGTTCGACCGATTTGCCAGGCATTTCTTTTTTTTCAGGCTCTGCGACGGGCGCTTGATGGCTGAGAAGCGACTGCAAGGCTGAACGGAGCGCGTCCTTGTGCTTGCCGCTGTCTTTCACATTGTTCTTAAGCATGCCGAGAGATACCGGCTTTTGCTCAGGCACTGAAGGAGCCGGTACGGCCCGCGGGATAGCCTCTTCGCTCTTCCGATCATCGGGACGCGGGCCATGCTGAGGCGGCCGGCGGCGTTCGACCGGTACCGCGATGCTTTCTTTTCGACGATCGGCAAACGGCGGCTTGGATTGGGCGGCCGGCGGATTAGCTGCAGGCGGTTGTTGCGGCTTTTTTGGAGCCCCCTGCTGCCAATCCTTATGATTATCTTTGCCCGGCTGAACAGTCGGCTTGTTCTCGTCCATCCACCCCTTGATCAGCTGTTCGACTTGAGCCCGCGGCATGCCGAATGCCTTTTGCGAGTTAGCAATAATTTCTTCTTTATGAGACTCCTCAAGAGAAACAATGCGCGGCAGCGTGGAGGCGGAAAACGGGGGCGAACCGACGCCGTTGATCATGAGCGTCAGGTAGATTTGGGCAAAGCCCAGATTCACCAGGTCTTCTTGAGTAAAGGTCGGCGTAAAGACTTTTTCCAGAACCTCGGCGTCGAAGGGGCCGACGCGGAAAGAAATGGTCGTGCCGACGTTGCCGAAAACCGCATTGCGAACATTCTCCGGCATTTGCTCGATATACTGATGGGCCACCGTCAAAGCCAGCTTGTACTTGCGGGCTTCGGAAAGGATATCGGCGAATGAATCGTTAACGAACGACTGGAACTCGTCAACGAACAAATAAAACGGCGGCAAAGCCTTCATCTCCCTCTCCGTAGCATTGGCGCGCGACATTGCCGCCAAGTAGATCTTGGTGATGAGCATGGCGCCGATCAGCTTGGCATTGTCTTCGCCCAAACGCCCCTTGGACAGGTTCACGATCAGGATCTTCTTCTCGTCCATGATCTGGCGAAAGTCGATGGACGATTTCGGCTGGCCGATGATGTTGCGGATCAGAGGGTTCGAGGTAAATT
>DASPMN010000084.1:0-2657 GCA_035627035.1 Minisyncoccota bacterium | reverse complement strand
CCGTTCGCCGATCGTAAAGAAGAAGGCGCCGTCGTGCCGGCCAATGGCTTCTCCTTTCTCGTTGAGAACCTTGCCTTCCTCGGTATCGATATATGCCTTAAGGAACTCTTTAACATCGATATGGCCCAAAAAGCACAGTCCTTGGCTGTCTTTTTTGGCGAAGTTCGGCAGCTTGAACTTTTCTGCCAGCTTGCGTACCTCCGGTTTTTGATAGGGGCCGATCGGCAAAAGTACGTGCTCGGCAACTTCCTTTTTCATCGTCCAGAGGAAGTATGACTGGTCTTTTGCTTTGTCGGCGCCTTCTTTGAGGGTCGCTTTTCCTTCGCTGCGTTCCATCTGGGCATAGTGGCCGGTCGCGACCCAGTCAGCGCCAGCTTCTCTGGCTTTGCGGTAGAAAGCGCCGAATTTGACGCTCTGGTTGCACATGACGTCCGGGTTTGGCGTCCGGCCGGCTCGGTACTCGCCGATCATGTAGTCGACGACGGATTCCTTGTATTCTTCCTCTAAATCGAGCGTGACGAAAGGAACCTCAAGCACGGCCGCTACGCGCATGGCGTCGCGGCGATCCTCCCGCCAGGTGCATTTGTAGCCGGCCGGTTCCCAGGCTTTGATGAAAACGCCCACGACATCGTACCCTTCCTTTTTCAGAAGGGCTGCCGTAACTGAAGAATCGACGCCGCCGGACATGCCGACAAAGACGGTTTGAGATTTAGAAGACATGCCTGAAATTTAGCATGGCGGAGGTGGGCGGACAACTTTTAATTACAAAAAAGCCCGATCCTGGTGGTTAAGGATCGGGGCTATACAATTTTGACAACTCTGCCAAATGTTTAATGCCTTTATCGGTAAGGAATATCGTGCCTGCTTCCTGGTCTCTCCCTATGTAATTACTCACCCAAAGATAAAAAAGAAAGCTGTTAAGATCACAATCTGGGCCAAAATACAGAGATCCTCCGTCGAGGAGATACAAATTCTCCAGCCTGTTCGGCGTGATTATTTGACCGTTTTCTTGATGGGAACGTATGGTGCCCAGCACCCAAAGTTCGCTGGCGATACTGTTGCTCATTATAGAATACCCCCTCTCTTTCCGGGTTTAAACTACAGCAGCTGAGGATAGCTGTCTAGCTTGCTCGCTGATCGCTAGGATCAAAGATTGACGGCTCTACCTCTTCTTCTTTCAGAAACCTGGCTACACGCTTGCCGCCAAAAATTGACGGCAAAATGCCGACGCCGTTGCAGCCCAGATTGTATAAAAGCACCGGATTGCAAGGCTCGGGGCCGATCCGTCGGACGCCGTTGGGCGTATAGCCCATGAGTCCATGCCAGCAGAACGAATACTGGACATTCTCTATCGGGTGCTTGCTGTAGCTGTCACGAAGGAAGTCGTCGATTAAATTCTTTGCCTCCTGCGAGTACGGTTCGTTGGGAGTATACTCAGCTCCGTTGGGTAAAACTTTTTCGGGACCGCCAGTGCAGACAAGATTGTGAGAAGACTTGCCTTCATGCTCATGAGGGCGGCGGGTCAGGTAGAAATAGCTCTCTCCGGTTGGGTCGTTACTTCGCTCGTTAACTTTCGGAAAGTAGCTAATAGCGATCGGGGGCTGGTCGATCGGTTGGATGTAGCCGCTCATGCAGCCGATGCGGCCGGCAACTAGGTGGTGGAATTTCGAGTCGATTTCTTCCCCCGCATTGTTTTTTATGATGAAATTTTCGAACCCGTTGGTGCAAAGAACAACCCTTTCCGCTTGGACTGTGTAAGAGAGAACATTCAAATGTGCTTCGCTTTGATCAAGGGTAACTGCTTCCATCGGACTGTTCTCGTAAAAAGAAAAACGGTCCTTGTAGGTTGCGATGAGATAGCCGATGAGCTCTTCGGTGAATAGGGCGCTGTTCATGCAGCCTTTTTGATAGGAAAGCGAAGCGATATAGTCGGTATTGTCGGTCTCGAGCAGTTTGAGTAAGTCTACTTGGTCGGCAATGGTGTAAAGGTCGTCATATTCCGCTGGAATATCGGCCAAGCGGCCCCAGTTATCTGCGAGTACTAAAGACTCGGCCTGCAAGCCGTACTGTACTCGGTAGCGGTTGTTTTTCAGACAGTCGATTACTTGATCAAAAGTCGACAGGCCAGCATAGCCGGTAAAACGATAGACCGGAATTTGCAGTTTGGCTTCGCTTACGATCTCGTCGAGTAGCGTCCAGGCCGATTCGACCGAGCGCTGGCCGTCGGTGGCGAGCTTGCCGCCGAATTCTTCTGCCAGCTTGTAAAGCGGGCGTTCGAAATAGCTGGTGATTTGACCGGCATTGTGTCCGGTGGCGCCATGGGCCACTTTGCCTGCCTCAATGAGAACCACCGACTTGTCGGTATCGCGCAAGGTGAAAAAGGCGGTGGTTACGCCGGCAATGCCGCCGCCGACAATGGCGACATCCGCTTTGATGTCTTTATCAAGCGGAGTGACTGGTCTGGTGCGTTTGAGCTGCTGTATCCAGGGGGAATGGTTGGGAATCATAAGACGATGTCTCTTACAACTCGATTAGTTTCTTATAGATCTCAAAAGTGGTCCTGATATCCGCCAAAGCGGTGTGCGCCTTTTCGTTCTGGACGCCGAAGTACTCAGCCAGGCTTCGCAGCGAAAAGCGCTGCGCTTCTTCCCGGTGGT
>DASPMN010000083.1:0-3799 GCA_035627035.1 Minisyncoccota bacterium | reverse complement strand
AGCTTCACAGCGGATGGGAATACTCTCCTACCGCTCCCGTATCCGAAGATACGAAAGCCCTCAGTTTCGGTACCATGCTTAGCCCCGATAATCTGCGGCGCAAGATCTCTTGATGAGTGAGCTATTACGCTTTCTTTAAAGGATGGCTGCTTCTAAGCCAACCTCCTCATTGTCTGAGAAATCTCACCTCCTTAAGTGCACTTAGCATGAATTTAGGGACCTTAACTGGAGATCTGGGCTGTTCCCCTTTTGACCAATGGACCTTAGCGCCCACAGTCTAACTGCCGCGTAGTGGCCGTTCGGTATTCGGAGTTTGATAGGACTGACGAGATTGCTCCCTGTTCAGTCCTTCCAGTGCTCTACCCCCGACGGATAAACGCGACGCTAACCCAAAAGCTATTTCGGAGAGAACCAGCTATTACCAGGTTCGATTAGCTTTTCACTCCTTACCACAAGTCATCCGATAGTATTGCACGGCTAACCGGTTCGGGCCTCCATCTGTCTTTCGACAAACTTCACCCTGCTCATGGCAAGCTCACCTGGCTTCGGGTCTGATGCATACTACGTATAGCCCTTTGTCCTTCGCTCGAAAGCACGGAGCGGAGAACAAAAAGCTAAAATACGCGCTATTAACACTCGGTTTCCCTCTGACTTCCCAGCTCGTCACTGGTTAATCGCGCAGTATGCATCAACTCGTTGGCTCATTCTTCAATAGGCACGCCGTCACCCCTTGCGAGGCTCCGACTCCTTGTAAGCATACGGTTTCAGGTCTATTTCACCACCCTCTCGGGTTACTTTTCACCTTTCCCTCACGGTACTAGTTCACTATCGATCTCTAAGAGTATTTAGCCTTAGCAGTTAGTACTGCTGAATTCCCCCAGGCTAGTCATGTCCCGAGGTACTCAAGAATAGTAGCAAGAAAGATATTTGATTTTCGTCTACAGGGCCATTACCTTCTGTGGCTCCGCTTCCCAGCGGATTCGACTAATCAAACATTTTGTAACTTTCCTCGTAATACGACGCTACTACCTTATAACCCCGATCGTATTGCTACGTCGGTTTGGGCTGTTCCCTTTTCGCTCGCCGCTACTTAGGGAATGAACTATGCCGGAGTCTACGAACAACTCGTGAGAGCAGTCCGAAGACTCGGCAAAGTTTTGTTTTCTTTTCCTCCAGGTACTGAGATGTTTCACTTCCCTGGGTTCGCTCTCTGCCTTAAAGGTCAGAGTCATCTGGGTTTGCCAGATGGGGTTTCCCCATTCGGAGATCTCCGGATCAAAGGTTGCTAGGCACCTCCCCGAAGCATATCGCAGCCATGCCACGTCCTTCATCGCCTCTTAGAGTCAAGGCATCCACCGTACGCTCTTCAAACTTCCTATTAGGAAATTTGAAAACCATTTTTTAGATCCGCTCCGTTAGGAACGGATCATGTTTTGTTTGCTTTGTTTCTTTACAGCCTCTCCTGTTTGTTGAATGCGCCTCGATAGCGCCAAACAGAAGAGTTTCCTTCTGCCTCCATTGCATAAAAGACCCACACTCCATCTTGCGATGGAAAAATCTAGCAATGTGACAGCATTCAGTTTTCAAGCAACAGTCGTCCGGTTAAACGATAAACCGCCCCTCCGGGCGGTCAGATAGCCAATTTCAAAAACGAGCTATTTGAACCGCCTTTTAGTTAAATTTACCTTACGCATATCTGATAGGCACAGTATATACTAAAACAAAAAGCCGTCAAGCCCCTCGGGCGACGGCTTTTTGCGAGGTAAAATAAGGCTTATTTACCCCCTACGTCCTGGCGGAGCTTGGCGATAAAATCGCGAGCTGCCTCCTGACCGCCAAGGCCAAAAGCCAAGCCTCCAGCAATGGCAAGCATAGCAACCAGCCCGGTAAAGAGGGTCTGCAAGAGGCCGACGGCAATGCCGAGCTGGGTAAGGGCAGCCAAGATCGCGAAGATCCAGACGATCCACTTTACGATTCCGCCGAAGAGTTCAGCTGAAGCGATGCCGGCAGCGCGAGCTGAGCCGACAATAATATTGCGCAGCGCATCAGCAACCAAAGCGGCTACGATCAAGATAAGAACCGCAACGATAACGTTCGGCAAGTAGCTGAGCACCTGGCCCAAGAAAGCATTTACTTGATTGAGCTCGAGAACCTCAAGCGAAGCGGTTAAGAAAGCAAGAATAATAAACCACTTGACCAAGCCGCCGACAAACGCGCCGGAGTTCAAGCGATAACCAGCCCGAGCGGACAAATCATTGATCCCCAACTGAGCAAGTCCCTGGTCGATCTTAGCTGTCTTGAAGAGCTTTTCAATCCAGCCTCCGACCACCACGCCCACAACCCAGCCGACAACGAAAACGATAACTGCAATCAAAATGTTTGGAAGAAACGTGACGATCCCCGTCCACAGATTCAGGAAGGACAGAGCCAAGACGTCGCTCCAAGTTTGCAATGGCATACGATATAAATTATTTAAACATTACCAAACTAACTCGACCTTATGATTAATGCCTTAATGATAGCATCGTCGCGCTTGTTTGGGAGAACTCGTGTGGATAAACTCAACAATAATTATTTGATGTTGATTTTGTCCACGAGAAATTTATGCGGATGATCGAAGAGGTCGCGCGTAAACTTGTCGCTTGAATGCAAGCGATAAAGAAAATCATCCGTCGTAAGAATAGCGTAGGTTAGCTCTTTGCCAATCTCGGCTTCCATCGAACGGATCGTTTGTTCGATGGAGCCCCGGTTGAGATTCTCGCCGATCACGACCAGGTCAACGTATCCCCGCTCGTCGCGCAGGAAAACGCCAGCGATAGCCAAGCCCTGAATTTTACCCATGCCGGCAAAGCGCTTGGCGATGAGCTGGTAGTCGGGGAACATTTCAGCTGCCAATAATTCGCGCAACGGTTCGGTCAGGGAAAAATTAGGATTCAACTGCCAGCCGTTTATTTTCTTCTTATTCTTCCCTACCGTACGAAGTTCGACTTTCGGCCGCACAAGCTTGATCGCTTTCAACATATTCAATTCACGACGGACATTCGGCGGCGTAACTTTTGTCCGGGCATTCAAGTCCTTCGCATCAAAAACTTCGTCTGGATTAAAAACAAACATTCGCAGAATTTTCACCCGAGCCGGGCCGCCTAAGAGTTTACTGAGTATTTCCATGCCTTCTACTGTACCGCAAGCAGAGGAATTCGCAAGAGCGAAAAAGCACAATAAAACCCCGCCATTAGGCGGGGTTTTATTCAGGGGCAAGATTTACTTAACTTCAACCTTGCCGCCAGCGGCTTCGATTCCCTTCTTGAGGGCTTCAGCCTCTTCTTTCTTCATGCCCTCCTTGAGCATGGTCGGAGCAGCGTCTACCAAGTCCTTAGCTTCCTTGAGGCCAAGGCCGAGAGCTTCCTTAACAGCCTTGATGACCTGAACCTTCTGGTCACCAGCAGCTACCAGCTGAACGTTGAACGAGTCCTTCTCTTCAGCAGCTTCGCCAGCACCGGCGCCTGCGCCAGCGACAACGACAGCCTGAGCTGAAACGCCGAACTTCTTTTCGAAAGTCTTAACGAGCTCATGGAGTTCGAGCACGCTCATCGTTTCGATTTTTTCTACCAAATCTTTGAACTTAGCCGGCACCTCGAACGCCTCTTCGGCAGGAGCGGCAGCGGCGGTCTGAGTCTCTTCGACTGCTACCTGGGTTTCATCTGACATAATTTTGAGAACAGTTAAATTCTGAGTAATTAAGCTTCCTTCTTCTTCGCGATCGCATCAAGCGCCATAACCAATCCTTGAATCGGTGAGT
>DASPMN010000082.1:0-4698 GCA_035627035.1 Minisyncoccota bacterium | reverse complement strand
AATACCTTCCGCTATATCGTGATGCCGCTTAACCGTTAATTCATGAATCTTCTTAGTTATTTTTTAGCTAAATACCAGAACTTGGTACCTCCCGACGATTTTTTGAAGGAGGCTACTGCCGACGTTATTTTCCGGGTTATCGGCAAGCCTTTGGATAAAAAGATGCTGTCGGTGCGAAATAACAAGATTTACGTTAAGGCGCCACCGGCAGTTAAGAATCAGATTTTTTTGCATAAGCAGAGGATCCTGAGAACCTTGATGGCTGAACTCGACAAAAAAGCGCCCCAGGATATCCTGTAGGCGCTTTTTGCTTTGTTCCTCTCTAGTTGGGAATCGTGGTCGTGCTTGGAATAATTAAGCCTGGGATTACGGGAAGAGTAGTTGATGAGAGAGCGGGGAGAGGTTGTCGACCGTTGAGCCATGCCTGGATAGGCGCTTCCCATAGATGGTACTGGCCATCTGACCAAGGGTTTGACGGCGGCGCGCCGAGCGGGTTGTCCTTGTCTACCCAATGGAGGATCGAGTGAGTTTGGCCATCTACCTGCCATGATCCCCGCAAGACCGGCTTAAGATCCTGATTTATCGGTTCTGGCGGGGTGAAACGTTCGTCTGGCAATTCCGCTAGGGCTTGCTGCATGAAAGCGCTCCACATTGGCGCAACGATCATGCCGGCAACTTTCTTTTCCATTGGCGAGTTGTCGTTGTTGCCAACCCAGGCGCCAACGGCCAGATTCGGCGTATAGCCAATGATCCACGTGTCACGATAATCGTTCGTGGTGCCTGTTTTGGCGGCAACGTCGCGTCCGGGGAAGTGGAGCGGCGAATTAGCTCCGAAAGCCGGGATGCGGGCATTGTTGTCCGAAAGGACGTTGGAAATCAAGCGGGCGGTATTGGCCGGGATGGCTTCCTTAGGTTCTTCCTTGAATTCTTCGATAACTTTTCCTTTATTGTCCTCTATGCGCAGGATGCTCATATGGGGATTGCGAATGCCTTCATTGGCGAAAACGCTGTAGGCGCTCGTCATTTCCAGGAGCGAGACTTCGCCGCCGCCAAGTACGAGCGTCAGGCCGTAACGGCGAGGGTCGCCTAGGGTAGTGATACCCAAATCTTCGGCTAATTTGATAGCAGAATTAATGCCGGTCAAATAGAGAACTTTGATCGCCGGAATGTTTCGTGATTGAGCCAAGGCGGTGCGGAAGGTCATCGGGCCCATGAACTTATCGTCGTAGTTCTGAGGGTGGTAACATTTTGCGTCAGGCCGGATAGGGAAGCCTTCCGGAGAACAGCCTACGTCGAATTCGGTCGGCAGGTCGAAGATTGCCGTCTCGGGAGTATAGCCTTTGTTGAAGGCGGCGGCATAGACGAAAGGCTTGAATGAGGAACCAGGCTGGCGATGAGCGATGGCGATATTGAAATTGCCGTCATTGTCGACGTCGAAATAGTCGCGGGAACCCACCATGGAAAGGATGTGGCCGGTTTTCGGATCGATGGCGACCAAAGAGGCGTTGCGGGCGTTGAACTGCCGTTCGTTTATGTCCCCGTACTTGCTGACGGTTTCTTCGGCTTTCTTTTGCAGCTCCCAGTCAAGGGTGGTGATGACTCGGAACCCCTTGTTTTCTACGGCTTCCTTGCCGTACTTCTCTTCCAAGTAGCTTTTGACGTAGAAAACGAAATGAGGGGCTTTGATGCCGCGGCCGTCAGGACGATTGAAGGTGACGCGTTCTTGGCGGGCTTGGTCGTATTCCGCTTGGGTTATGTATTTCTCCTCCAGCATGCGCTTTAGGACCAGGTTCTTGCGGGCGATCAGTCGGTCTTTGTTTGGCCCGTAAGGGGAATAGAAGCTTGGCGCCTGCGGCAGGGCGGCAATATATGCCGATTCAGCCAATGTGAGCTCGCTGGCTTTCTTGTGGAAGAATTGGTTGGAAGCTTCTTCTATGCCGTAAATCGTACCGCCATAAGGAATGACATTGAGATAGAGGGCAAGGATCTGATCTTTGGTTAGGGTGCGTTCAAGCTTAGGGGCTAGGATAAGCTCCTTTAACTTGCGGGATAGGCGGCGGTCTTCGGTTAGAAGGACGTTTTTCAAGACCTGTTGAGTGATAGTGGAGCCGCCTTGGCGAATGCCGCCAGACATCAGGTTGACCAGGTTGGCGCGAATGATCGCTGTCGGCTTGATGCCGGCGTGGGTGTAGAAATCGGCGTCTTCAATGGCAATCGTCGCTTTCTTGGCATAGGGCGAGATCTGGTCGAACGGCACGACGGTTCGGCGGATAGTGCCATGAACGTCGTACAGCAGGACTTTGCCGGTCCGATCGTAGAGTTTGGTCGACTGGGTTATTTTCTGTTCCCGGAAGAAAGAATCGAAGTCGGGAATCGGCAGGGTGATAGCCCAAAGCGTAAAAAGACCCCCGCCGGCGAAGAGGGTAATGAAAGACACGATAATAATCTTGACCACGGTGGTCTTGACGGATGAGCTACTTTTAGACATAAAGCCATACTAGCATAGCTAGAAAGCGCCCGTAAAGTATGCTAGATTGGCATAAAACATTATGAAGAACCCTGTTTCAGAGAAGGAAATCAACGATATTGTCTCGCGCGGCATGGCCGAGTTCATCGATCCTAACAAGAATTTCAGGACCAAGCTCGCTTCCAGTCCTGAATCTGTCGTTATTAAATTCGGCGTCGATCCGACCCGGCCGGATATCCATCTTGGCCATGCGGTCGTATTGCGGAAGCTGCGCCAATTGCAGAACTTGGGCTGCAAGGTCGTCTTTCTGATCGGCGACTATACCGCCCTGATCGGCGACCCGACCGGCAAAAGCAAGGTTCGGCCGGAAATAGAACAGGCCGAGATCGAAGCGAATATGAAAACCTATCTTGACCAGGTCGGCAAGATCCTGCGGACTGATGCGGAGGTTTTTTCTTGGATCCGTAATTCTGATTGGTTCTATAGTCTGGAAGATATGCTGGCGCCGGCTCAGTCATTAGAGATTACTGACAGTCACGGCGCTTCGGGGAAGATGAGTTTCCCGGAGAATTCTTTCTTTGCTAAGGCGATCGTCTACGAAAACACCCGGATGCAAAAGGCTTTGCGGCCGTCCCAGGGAGTGGTGAATATTACTATGCGCGGCTTGTTGTGGACCCTGCGTCACATAACCCACAGCCGTCTTATCGAGCGCGATATGTTCCAAAAGCGCTTGGAACAGCATGAGGAATTGTATATGCACGAGATGCTGTATCCGATTCTGCAGGGTATAGACTCTTTTGCTCTGCATCAGATCTATGGCGGTTGCGATTTAGAGATCGGAGGCAGTGATCAGACGTTCAACATGCTGATGGGCCGCGATGTTATGAGAATCAATAAGCAGGAACCGCAGGCAGTCATGTCGCTTAAGCTCCTGGTTGGTACTGATGGGCAGGAGAAGATGAGCAAGAGCTTAGATAATTACATCAGTATCGCTGATGCTCCGGCCGACATGTATGGCAAAGTTATGTCCATTCCCGATAATTTGCTCATCGACTACTTTGAATTGTGCACCTATACGCCGCTTGATGAAATCGAATTGCTGGCCAAAGACCTTAAAGACGACAAGAAAAATCCCCGCGACATTAAAATGCGGTTAGGGAGGGAGATCGTGTCTATTTATCACGGCGAAAAAGCAGCCGAGGCGGCCGAGGAGCAGTTTGTTCAAACTTTCCAGAAGGGCGGCATCCCGGATGATGCGCCGTCGGTTACTGTCCCAGTGGGATCGCTTTTGTCGGAAGTCGTTCTAGAACAGGGGATGGCGAAATCGAAATCAGAGTATCGCCGCCTTCTTGAGGAAGGAGCGGTCTCGAACGCCGAGACCGGCGAGAAGATAACCGATCCGAATTATGCCTTAGACCGGGATCAGGTGATACGTATCGGCAAGATCAGGTTCCTGAAGATTGTAATCTAAAACAATAAAACCCCAGCCATAGCTGGGGTTTTATTGTTTTAGATTACATGCCGTCCTCTACGTCTCCTTCAACTAGTTCTGGCGGAATATCAGCCTCCTCGTCTAGTTCGTCGTCGGGCAAGATGACGCCCTCGTCATCTTCATCCGACATCATAGGATCTTTGATTTCGTCTTCCACGATTTTATTTTCGTTTTCCTTGTAAAAGCGACCTAAATTCTACCTTTTCCAAACAATGTCCTAATTTGTACCATATGCGTTTTCTTTTGCAAGCTGGTCGAGAAGCCTGTGTGGATAATTAGCGATTTGTTAGGTTTAAGCCGTCGCGGGCCAGGCAGGTAAGGCCGACGGCGATAGCGTCATACTCGTCATCGTAACGCTTGTCCTCGGTTACTTTGACGAGGCGTTTTACCATGTCGGTAACCTGGCTTTTGTCTGCTCGGCCGAAGCCTGTTATGGCCATTTTTACCTCTAAAGGAGTGTATTCATAAAAAGGGAGAGAGTGGACGGCCGCTAGGTAAATAAGCACGCCGCGTACTTCGGAAACCTGGCTAGCGGTTTTTTGATTGTTAGCAAAGAAGAGCTTTTCAACGGCGAACGCTTTCGGCTGCCATTCTTTGATGGCATTTTCGAAACCTTGGCCGACAGCCAGGAGGCGCTCGGCGAAGGGCTGTTTGGCGGAGGTCGTAACGCAGGTTGAATAAATAAGGTTGTCACGGCCTCCGGATCGCTCTAGGATGGCGATGCCGAGCCGATCATAAC
>DASPMN010000081.1:0-3660 GCA_035627035.1 Minisyncoccota bacterium | reverse complement strand
GCCACGTGGCGGTTTTTTTGTTTAGATCGACTTAACTTTGAGCTTTTGAATCTTGTCCTTGTTGATCTTAGGCAAGCGGATGGTAAGCAGGCCGTGGCGTTCAATCGCTTCGGCTTCTTCGGCTTCGACTTCATTCGGTAGCAGGATGCTGCGAGAGAAGTTGCCCCAGAATAGTTCTTTTTGGAAATAATCGGCATCGCTGACGCCGGAGGCCTTTTCGCGCTTGCCCTGGATGGTAACCATTTCCCGGGTAATGGAAATATTGATGTCTTCCGGTTTGACGCCGGCAATCATTGTTTCAACGACGATTTCGGTCGCGGTCTGGTAAACGTCAACCGAAAGCTCTGCTTCCTCGGTTTCTTCTTCCATCCAGTTGGTTGGCTGCGGCTGTGCTGATCGCTGGACAGGGGGAGCTATCGGTTCAAGCTGCTGGTCTTCTTCGGAAAGGGAGATGCTGCCCGTGATGCGTTCGAAAAATGATCGTCTATCTTTTTGCATTGGTGTTATTTTTAGCTTTTAGAAAAAGGGTAACAAAATTGTTGCCGCAAACGACGACCTTGGCTCGTTCGAAGAGGTATATCACAAAGAAGGCGCCAAGCCATAACAGTAAAAGGACTCCTAAGATATTTTCCCCGTTGTTTATAATTATAAAAAAGTTAAAGAGCGCATGCAAGAGCGTTGCTCCGATAATGCCCAGTGTGATGACGATGGTTTTTACCCAGGTTCGGGCGCAAAAGGCTAAAGCGATGGCGCTGCCAACCAAGGCTGATGAAACAAGGTGAAGAACGGTTGCCCCTAAGAAGCGAAGATTCCCGGTCATGAGGAAATAGATCTGATCGTTGCCGTTGAGCAGGGTGTTGACCAGAAAAAGCGAGTTTTCAAAAGCTGAAAAACCGAGAGCGACCGTGATCATGTAGATCATGGCGTCTATCGGCTCGTCGAAGTTCTTGTTGGTAAACAGGCCAACGGAAGCAACTAAATATTTTGCCACCTCTTCGATGAAGGCCCAGGAGAGAAGGAGGGGAATTTCTAAGGCGATAAACCTTAGGGTGGGCAAAGAAAGGGCTAAATCGAAGGCGGGGCTTGAGAAGGGGCCAAGGAAGCGGATAGCCAGCTGCTCAAAATAGAAAGCGAGTATGACTGCTAAGCCGCCGAGAATGAATCCGCGGACCAGCAGGTTTTTCGGTTCAGGGTTTTTCCGGTCTTCTTCCAGCCAGAATAAAAGCCAGATAATGGTCGGCAAAATGCCGGTTACTAAGATGAGGAAGATCGTTTTGACGTCGAATATCATGCGGCGTTTGTCGGCCACTTCTCGATCATGAGAAGTTTGCCATCGCCATACAGTATACCCCAGATCTCTTCGGTAATGAACGGCATGAAGGGGTGGAGAAGTTTAAGGTTGGTTTCCAGGATACGGCGCAGGGACCAGGCGGCCATTTCTTGTTTAGCCGGATCTTTCAAATCAAGTTTGCTTTGTTCGATCATGTTGTCCGCAAACTCATGCCAGAGATAATGGTAAAGCTTGTCGGCGGCCAGATGGAATTGATATTTCTCGATATTCTCGGTGACCTCGTTGGCAACCGCCTCTAGTTCGTCGGCTTTGGCTGACCAGTATTCATCAAGCTCCGGACGCTGGCCGGAGCTGGCCGGAGCGTTGCTGGTAACAAAACGAGCAATATTCCAAAGCTTGTTGGCAAAGTGCTTGTAGCCTTTGATCTTGTCTTCAGAGAGCTTCATGTCGTTGCCGGGGCCGGTGCCGACAACAAGCGACATTCTGGCGGCGTCTGCGCCGTACTTGGCGATCATGTCTACCGGATCGATGATATTCCCGAGCGACTTGCTCATCTTTCTGCCCTGAGCGTCGCGCACGAGGCCGTGGAGATAGACGGTTTTGAAGGGGATATCGCCGAGCAGGTAAGTTGTCATGAGAATCATGCGCGCCACCCAAAACGGTAGGATGTCGTAACCAGTTTCCAAAACGGACGTCGGGTGGTACGTTTCCAGGTCTTTGGTCCGCTCCGGCCAGCCAAGAGTGCTAAAGGTCCAGAGGCCTGATGAAAACCAAGTATCAAGCGAATCCTCGTCCTGTTTCCAATCCACCCCTTCGGGAGCTTCGATGTCGCAGTAGATTTCGCCGCCGTCGCGGTACCAGACGGGGACCCGGTGGCCGAACCATATCTGGCGCGAAATGCACCAGTCGCGAAGATTGTCTATCCAATGCCGATAGATCTTATCGAAACGCTCGGGGATGATTTCGATCTGGCCGTTTTCGACGACGGCCTTCATCAGCTTCTTGAGGGTCGTTGCGGAGCCTGAAGGGATCCCTGTTATGTTCGAATAGGGGATAACGAATTCTTTGTTCACGTCGATGAACCACTGAAGCTTTGGCAGCGGTTCGATGATCGCCCCGGTTCTTTCGGCGGTGGCGACGTTCTGGTCGATCTCTTTTTCTTCAAGGAGAAGGTTGTTTGATTTAAGCCACTCAACGATGATGGCCCGCGCTTCTGTTGTTTTTTTGCCATCGAGCTCAGGCGAACCTGCAGCCATTTTGCCGTACTCGTTGATGACTTGCTTTTCGGGGAGGCTGTGCCGCTGGGCGATCTCCCAGTCGATCTGGCTGTGGGCTGGCGTTACGCCGAGGGCCCCTGTTCCGAAATCCTTTTCCACGGATTCGTCAGCGACAATTCTTACGCGCACCGGCACGCCGGCAAAAACAAACTCGTATTCCTTTCCTACGTACTCCTGATACCGTTCGTCGCTCGGGTGGACGGCAACGGCCGTGTCGCCGACTTTGGTTTCAGGGCGAGTGGTTGAGATGGCAATGGGGAATTCGGCTGAGTATTTGAAAGTGTATAGTTTCGCTTTGCGCGATTCGTAAACGATTTCGTCATCGGAAATCGTAGTCTGGCCTTTTGGATCCCAGTTGACGACGCGGTTTTTTCGGTAGATAAGGCCGTCATCGTACATTCTCTTGAAGGCGGTTCGAACGGCCAGGTTTCTTTGTTCGTCGAGGGTGTACGCTTCACGCGACCAGTCGACGGACGATCCCATTTTGCGGACCTGGGAAACGATCGTGTCATGGCTGTCTCGAGCGAATTTCTCTACCCGCTTGAGGAATTCTTCGCGGCCCAAATCGCGCTTGCGCTTACCCTCTTCTTTTTCGAGGATTTTTTCGACTTTCGATTGCGTAGCAATGGCGGCGTGGTCGGTTCCAGGGAGCCAGAGGGTTTTGTCGCCTTTCATCCGATGATATCTGACCATGATGTCTTCAAGGGCAAGCATGGCGGCGTGGCCCATGTGCAAGGTTCCCGTTACGTTCGGTGGCGGCAGAACGATCGAGAATGTTTCCTGTCCGGGGAAAGTTGGCGTGTTGTCCGGATTGAAAAAGCCGCTCTCCAGCCACTTTTTATAAATCCGATCTTCGGTTGCCTGAGGGTCGTAAGGTTTAGAGAATGCGTCTTCCATATGGTCCCATCCTAGCAAAAAGACGAGCTATTTCAAAGCCAGATTGCCGTCAGCCTGAAGCCGGGTTCCGATGCTGAATTCTCCCTTCTGGGCGTGCAGATAGGCCGCCATGCCGATCATGGTGGCATTGTCGGTCGCCAGCTTGAACTCTGGGATCAAAAGCTTGGTTTCCGGGTGCTCTCGTTCGAGGGCCTG
>DASPMN010000080.1:0-3280 GCA_035627035.1 Minisyncoccota bacterium | reverse complement strand
CGTGAGGCCGCCGTACGCCCGTTCCGGATGCAGGCTGAATTCCAGGAAAAAATCGCCGTCCTGATCGCCGTACTTCCTGATCCATTCCAGGCCCTTCTCGACGGCCGGCAAAGCTAGCCGCAGGAATTCTTCGTCGCCGGTGAGGCGCCAATAGCGATAGATAGCGATCAGGGTCAAAGGCGTAGAGTCGACGGTATCATAATTGCGGACCGTCTTGTCTTCTTCGTAGAGATACCAGGGCTTAACAGCGTTAACCAGATGGTCATAGCCTTCTCGGCGATATTCATGGATGAATTTTCCCGGCTCTTCCCCGCTTTCAATATTGACCTCTTTGCCCTGAAGCCTTACCAGCGATAGAAGAGTCCGGCGAGCAATGGCTAGCAGTTCAGGATTAGGGTTACGTTCCTGGGCTTTCAGAATCTGCAGAACTGTAATAGCACCATCACGGCCAAACAGGCAGCCATAGGTCTCCTTGCGGCTTGAGGCATTAATGCCTTCCTCGGTAGCGAAAGATAGGAGCATAGCGGACATCTGGTCAATAAGGTTTTGGGTGTTCATAGGCACAAAAAAAATTATCGTCATTAAATCCAGACGATTATAACTCACATGTTTTTCATGAGCGAGCAGAGCAGTAATGAATCAAGCCTTTTTTCTCCCCCTCTTCGGCTTTTCGCCCATCATTGTTGCCAATTCCCTGATCTCGTCGCGGATAATGGCAGCGGTTTCAAAGTCGAGCTCTTTGACGGCGTCGTTCATCTGCCGCTCTTTTTCTTTTAGGAGCTTTTTAAGATCACCGCCGAAAGCCTGTTCTTCGATCGCCATCACTTCCCTGATCGCTTCAGAGCGTTCCATCTGCAAGCCTTCCGTAATATCCTTGATGTTCTTCCTGATCGTCTTCGGCGTAATGCCGTGTTCGGTGTTGTAGGCCAGCTGAATAGCGCGGCGGCGATTGGTCTCGCTGATGGCTCTCTCTAATGAGTTGGTCATCGTGTCGGCATACAGGACGACACGGCCGGCAATATTGCGGGCCGCGCGGCCGATAGTTTGGATAAGCGAGGTTTCGCTCCGGAGGAAGCCTTCTTTGTCGGCATCGAGAATGCCAATGAAAGAAACCTCCGGCAGGTCGAGGCCTTCGCGCAGCAGGTTGACGCCGACCAAGCAATCGAAATTTCCTTTGCGGAATTCGGTCAGGATCCTGATGCGGTCGAGAGTTTTGATCTCGCTGTGAAGATATTCTGATTTGACGCCCTGTTCCTTAAGGTATTCTGCCAAATCTTCAGCCATCTTCTTGGTCAGCGTCGTAGCGATGACGCGGTTGTCTTTCTTGATCTCCTCGACCGCTTCGGCGATGAAATCCTTAACCTGGCCAGGATAACCAGCGGCAGAAACCACAGGCCGGACGAAAAGCTCCGGATCCAAAAGGCCCGTCGGCCGAATTATCTGTTCGACGATCTGTTCCGATTTTTCAAACTCGTAATCGCTCGGCGTAGCGGAAGTAAAAATCACCTGGCCGATCCGTTCTTCGAATTCCGGGAAGCGCAGCGGGCGGTTATCAAGCGCGCTCGGCAAACGGAAGCCGTGCTCGATCAGGCTCTTCTTGCGGCTTTCGTCGCCGGCGAACATGCCGCGCAGCTGCGGAACGGTGACGTGCGATTCGTCGATGATGGTCAAAAAATCCGGCGTACCGTCCGGCTTGTGCGGAAAATACGACAAGAGCGTATCCGGCGGTTCGCCTGGCGAACGGCCGGACATGTGGCGAGAATAGTTCTCGATGCCGTTGCAGTAGCCGATCTCCTCCATCATCGCCAAGTCGTAATTAGTCCGGCGCTTCAAGCGGTCCGCTTCCAGAATGCAGCCCTGTTCAAGCAGCTCTTTGAGCCGCTCTTCGAGCTCGTGGCGGATCGAAACGATCGCCCGGTCTCGCTGTTCTGGGTTGGTTATAAAATGCTTGGCCGGGAACAGGAAAATCGTCTCGTGCGAAGCGACGATCTGCCGAGTAATCGGATCGATTTCAAGAATCTCTTCAATGCCGTCGGCCGAGAGCTCGATCGAAAAGATCTCTCGAGCCGAAGGTGGCATGATCTCGACCTTGTTGCCCAAAGCCCGGAAAGTGCCGAGCTTCAAATCAGCCGGCGTGCGCTCATAGAAAACAGAAACAAGAGCGCGCATCAGGGTGCTGCGGTCCATCTTCTTCCCTTTGTCGATCCGCATATGCTTCTTCTCGTATTCGGCAGGACTGCCGAGACCGTAAATGGCCGAGACTGAAGCGATGATAATAGTATCGGGCCGCGACAAAAGCGCCTGAGTCGACGCGTGCCGCAAGCGCTCGATTTCCTCGTTGATCTGCGCTTCTTTCTCGATATAGGTATCACTGGCAGCAATGTAGGCTTCCGGCTGATAGTAGTCGTAATACGAGACGAAATAGTGGACGGCGTTTTCCGGGAAAAAGTCCCGATACTCCTGGGCTAGCTGGGCAGCTAACGTCTTGTTGTGCGCCAAGACCAAAGTCGGCTTCTGGATCTGGGCGATCACATTGGCCGCTGTAAACGTTTTTCCGGAGCCGGTCACGCCTAAGAGGGTCTGATGCTTCAAACCCTTTTTTAGGCCGCTTACCAGGCCTTCTATGGCCTTCGGCTGGTCGCCTGCCGGCTGGAATTCGTTATGAATCTTAAAAAGCATATATACATTGAAACTCTAGCACAGTTGGAAATGGATGAAAAAGAAAAAACCGGGACCCAGAGGTCTCGGCTTCAGAAAACAAGATCGGTCATTCTCGATTTTTGACGTAAGCATACCACAGCTGACGCGGAGCCTGGCTGGGTCTCATTGACACCGGGTAAATACCCAGTTCGAAGCCTCCTTCCAACAACGGCTGCACGACCGCTGCTTGGCAGGCCTTTCCCGTACAATATGGCCGTTGAGCCATCAACATCTTGCTTTCGTCTCGCAGAAAGACTCCGAGAGCTTCAGGATATTTCCGTGCCAAAGCCAGAATATCCTCGATGCCGGCCATCGAATAGCCGCCGTCAGGTCCTATAACGAGATCGGTAGCAACGCCTTCGACAGCTCGTACCAGTCTGATGTCTTTCCCTTGCAGGCCGCTTCCGATCAGGTAAAAGATCTCCGAGGTTGCAAGATCCCCGTCAAGCCTTACCCCAGACCGCTCGATCATTTCCTTGAGCGAGAAACGATAATCGACTTCGATCGGCATGATTATGGGTTCAATAGGTTCACGTTCGCCCGATTGTCCACCGATCATCTGGATAATTTCGCCAAGGTC
>DASPMN010000079.1:0-4998 GCA_035627035.1 Minisyncoccota bacterium | reverse complement strand
GTCGAGGTCAATCCTGATCAATTCTCGCTAGCTGTCGGCAAAGGAGGGCAGAACGTCCGCCTAGCCGCCAAGCTGACCAGCTGGCATATCGATATCGTTACTCCGGAGGGCGAAAAGACCGCCAAGCCGGCAATCGAAGAGACCGCGATCGAGAACAACCTTGAAACCGAAGTCCCGACAGTAACGACCGAGGAAACGCCAAGCGAAGAAGCTGTCGCTTAAATATCCCCCGAAAAACCGCCAATTGGCGGTTTTTTCTTGCGAAATTAACGTCAGACTGCTACAAATAAAGAGCGTTTAACAATATAACTCCCATAGAACATATGAACCTCTGGCACGAAATAGAATCCGGATCGCGCGACGAGATGCATGTCGTCATCGAAATCAACAAGGGATCCAAGAATAAATACGAAGTAGACAAGAAAACCGGCCTGATCGCCCTTGATCGCGCCATGCACAGCGCTCAAGACTATCCGTTTGATTATGGCTTCGTTCCCCAAACCCTCTGGGAAGACGGTGACCCGCTCGATGTAGTAGTCCTCACTACCTACCCCCTCTTTCCGGGCATCTTGGCTCGCGTCCGTCCGGTCGGCGCTCTCAATATGAACGACGGAGGGGATGATGACATTAAAATTCTCGCCGTACCGACCGACGACCCGCGCTGGGACGAAGTGACCGACCTCGGACACGTCAACAAGCACACCCTCAAGGAAATCGAACACTTCTTCCAGACCTACAAGAAAATCCAGAACAAGGAAGTAACCACGGGCGGCTACATAAACGCCGAAGAGGCCAAGAAAGCCTTTGATAGGAGCTTGGAGATTTACAAAGAAAAGTTCGGGAAATAACTTAAGATTCGCAAGCAAAAACCGTCCAACAAGGGCGGTTTTTGCTTGCTCTCGCACCAACCCGGCAGTATACTGAGTAGCATTACCAGAAAGGTATAATATTGTTATTTAACTCCCACATGTCATTAAACCAACGCATTATTACCGGCACCCTCGCCTTATCTTTGGCGATTTTGCCAGCGGTTAGCCTCGCGCACGAAACCGGCAAAGAACACGGCCACGACAAGGCTACCAGCACGGCCAAGCAGAAGATCGAGTTCAAGAAAGCTCAGATTGCAAGCAGCACCGAAGCCAAGAAAGCAGAACTAAAGGACAAGAAAGCCCAGATCGCCAGCAGCACGCAGGCCAAGCGCGATGAAATGAAGTCAAAAATCACCGCCAAGTGGCAAAAGCAGGCTGAAGAGCAGCTCGATCGGGTTATTACCCGCTTGAATGCCGCTTTTGACCGCGTTAGCGCTCATATTTCCCGCGTTGAAGCCTTTGTAACCAAGAATACCGACAAGCTAGCCAACAAGTCAGCCATCCAGGCAAAATTAACCGAAGCCAAGAAAGCCGTAACTGACGGCCGCGCTGATTTGACCAAGCTCGCCTCAACTACCGAAGCCAGCCTTGCATCAAGCACGCCAAAGGCCGCCTTCCAGGAAGCCAAGGGGACATTCAAAGGCACCATGGGCAGCGTTAAAACCGCCCACCAGAAAGTTGTTGAAGCTATTCGCCTAATCAAAGCCAACAAGGGCGTAAACACCTCGGCAACCTCAACCGCTACGACAACCAGCAACTAAACCTTTACCAACCTCACCATCTCATCCTTACCATGGAAACCCCAACGGCAAACCCAGCTCCTGAATCAAAAGGCCCAATGATCGGCGTAATTATCATCATCTTGATCCTGGTTCTCGGCAGCCTTTACGCTCTTTCCAAGAACCGAACCGGTTCCACGATCAACGACAACGGCCAAGCAGCTACCAGCACTCAACCAGAATCGATCGACGATATTGAAGCAGATCTTCAGACTTCCAACTTCAACGATATCGAGAGCGACTTCGCTGATATCGAATCAGAACTGAACGTCCAGTAAAATTCACTAAAAAACCGCCCGGCTGGGCGGTTTTTTAGTCTCACCAGGGGCCATCAGGCCATTTGCCAAACCTCCGTTTTATCGGTATAGTAGCGGTCTATGGATACAATCACTATACAGAATCTCGAAAAAAGCCGCATTGAAATTACTGGCGAATTACCAGCCGAAGAGCTTGAAAAACACCGCTCCCAGGCCATAAAAGATCTGGGCAAAGACGCCGAGTTTGACGGTTTCCGCAAGGGTCATGTGCCGGAGAAAATTCTCGTCGAGAAAATCGGCGAGGACCGAGTGCTTTTAGAGATGGCCGAGCTCGCTTTGGCCCAGGCCTATCCCCGCATCATCGTTGAAAAGAAGCTTGAGGCTATCGGTCGCCCAGAAATAACGCTCACCAAACTAGCCAAGGGCAATCCGCTGGGCTTTAAAATTGTTACCGCCGTCTTGCCAGAAGTAAAACTACCGAAGGATTACGCCAAATTAGCAGGCGCCGCCATCGCCGGAATCGATGAAAGCGTCGAAGCCACCGACGAGGAGGCGGTCCAGATGATTGATACCATCCGCAAGAACCGGGCAATCAAAGTCGAAGGACAAGACGAGCCCCAGCTGCCAGAATTAACCGACGAATTCGCCAAATCTCTCGGCCAATTTGAAAGCGTCGACGATCTCAAGAGCAAAGTAAAAGAAAACATCGCCCTTGAAAAAGCCGGTCGGCTGAAAGAAAAACGCCGCCTAAAGGCCGTCGAAGCCATTGGCGAAAAGACCGAGATCGTTATTCCGGACATTATGATCGAAAGCGAGACCGAGAAGATGCTTGGCGAAATGCGTTTCCAGATCGAACAGATGGGCCTCACCTTTGATGATTACCTTAAACACATTCAAAAGACCGAAGCGGCTCTTAAGGCCGACTGGCAGGACGATGCCGCCAAACGCGTCCGCTTTGGCCTAATCATGGACGCCATAGCCAAAACCGAAAAGATCGAGGCCCCGGAAGAAGAGCTCAAGAAAGAAGTCGAACACCTGATGAGCCACCACCAGCACGCCGACCCTATGCGCATCAGCTCGTATGCCGAGCATCTTATTATCAACGAAAAGGTTTTCCAATTCCTTGAAAACCAGAAGTAATAAATCTAAGATAACCGTATTATGCTAATTCCAACCGTTATCGAAAAATCGCCGTTCGGCGAACGTGCGTACGACATTTACTCACGCCTCTTGCGCGACCGCATCATTTTCCTCGGCGGCGCCATCGATGACAACGTCGCCAACATTGTCATCGCCCAGCTTCTCTTCCTAGAATCGGAAGACACCAAAAAAGACATCACCCTTTACATCAACTCCCCAGGCGGCGCCGTCACCGCGGGCCTGGCGATGCTCGATACTATCAACCACATCAAACCGGACGTCGCAACCGTCTGCGTCGGCATGGCCGCTTCGGCTGCTGCTGTCATCCTTTCGGCCGGCGCCAAAGGCAAGCGCTTCGCTCTTCCTAATTCAGAGGTCATGATCCACCAGCCATGGGGCGGCGCCGAGGGTCGCGCTTCAGATATTGAGATCACCGCCAAGCACATCCTCAAGACCCGGGAAAACTTAAACAAAATCCTGGCCAAGAATACCGGCAAGCCGCTCGCCCAGATCGAACGCGATGTCGACCGCGACTATTTCATGTCTGCCGACGAAGCTAAAAAATACGGCATTATCGACGAAATCCTCAAATCCAAAAATAGCAAGTAAAACAAGGCTCATCCTGGACACATGAAGAACGCTCTGGTATTATCAGAGTGTTCTTTTTTTATTTAGGAGATTTTAAATTCCTGAAGACCTCTAAATTTCCGTCTCATCCTGCCATGACATTGCATTACCTATCTCTCGCCTCTCGAAACCTCAACTGCCACGCCCCGACCTGTCTTTTGCGGGAATACTAATCCAGTGCGGATTTAGCGGTCTTCGGACACGCGAACCATGAATGTAACGACCTTTATCCTGGTTGTCAGCATCGCTGGTCTCGGCGGCATCATTATCGGCTATTTCCTTCGTTGGCTGATCACCCTGAGCAAAAAGGGCTCCATCGAGCTGACGGTCAAGCAGACCCTGCTTGAAGCTAAAGATCAGGCCCAGAAAATAGTCGACGATGCCGAACAGCAAGCGACGACCATCCTTCAAGAAGCCAAGAAAGCTGAGAAGGAGAAAGAAACCCAGCTCAAGAGGCTCGAAGACCGCCTCTTAGCCAAAGACGAACTGTTAGACAAACGCCAAGTCGATATCGACAAGGAATCCGAGCGCCAAAAAGCTCAAGCCAACGAGATCCGCCAGGCAAAAGAAAAGCTTTCCGTACTGGAAGCTGAGAAACATAAACAGCTCGAACGGATCGCCCGCCTCACCCAAGAGGAGGCCAAAGCCGAGCTCATCCAGACCCTTGAAAAAGAGCAGCAAGAAGACCTCTCCGTCCGCCTCCACAAGCTCGAAACCATGGGAGTCGACACTTTGGAACAAAAAGCCAAGGACATCCTGGCCACCATCGTCCAGCGTCTCGCCTCCTCGACCGTCCCCGAAGTCATGGCCACCACGGTCGATATCCCTTCGGACGACGTAAAAGGCAAGATCATCGGCAAAGAAGGCCGAAATATCAGGACCTTTGAAAAAGCAACCGGCGTTGAAGTCGTTATCGACGACACCCCTGGCTCTATTGTCCTATCTTCCTTTGACCCGGTCCGCCGCCAAATCGCCCGCGTTGCCCTAGAGAACCTCATTGCTGACGGACGGATCCAACCGGCCAAGATTGAAGAAGCGGTCGAGAAAGCCAAAGAAGAGATTTCCAAGATTATCAAGGAAAAGGGCGAGCAGGCAGCTTACGAAGCCGGCGTCTTTAACCTTGACCCTCGCATCCTCTTGATCCTTGGTCGCTTGCACTTCCGCACCAGCTACGGACAAAACGTCCTGCAGCACTCGATTGAAATGGCCCACCTTGCAGCCATGCTGGCCGAAGAACTGAACGCTGACGTAAATATCGCCAGAGCCGGAGCGCTGTTGCACGATATCGGCAAAGCGGTCGATCATGAAGTTCCTGGAACCCACGTC
>DASPMN010000078.1:0-3457 GCA_035627035.1 Minisyncoccota bacterium | reverse complement strand
CTCTATTATGACTACGTGAATACGCTAGAGAGCGAACTGCGGCTGGCGGTGAAGCCAGATAATCAGCAGTTTGGCCAAGTTTTTGACGCTTTGGGCAAGGCGCAGGATTATCTGCATGACAAGGCTTCTTCCCCGCGCCTGCTCTTGGAATGGCTCGCTTTTCTTCTTCCGTAACTGGTGCTAAACTCTCTGCATATGGCGTATAATTTTTCACCTTTCAAACAGCGGGTCGCCGAAATCGGCGAATGGCTCGTTAAAGAATTCAGCGTTGTCCGTACCGGCAAAGCTAGTCCCGCTATTCTGGATAACGTAATGGTTGAGTCGTATGGCTCAAGGACGCCCCTTAAGCATGTGGCTGCTATTTCGATTCAGGATGCCAAGACTTTGTATATCGCCCCTTGGGATAAGTCTCAGCTCAGAGGTATCGAAACGGCTATTGCCGCAGCAAACTTGGGCGTGTCGACGTCGCCTGACTCTGGCGGCGTCCGCGTCATCTTTCCTGATCTGACAGCCGAACGGCGCGGCCTGCTCGGCAAGGTCATTCGTGAAAAATTGGAAGAAGCCCGCGTTTCGCTGCGCAAGGAGCGGGAAAAAGTCTGGAATGATATTCAGGCCGAAGAAAAGGCCGGCAAGCTCTCCGAAGACGAAAAGTTCCGAGCGAAAGACGATCTGCAGAAAGCTGTCGACGAAGGCAACAACCGCTTGGATGGTTTGGCTGCCAAGAAAGAGGAGGAAATCCTGGGCTAGGCTTCATCGAATTCATATTTTATCAAGGTGCATAATAGCTACACATGAGCGTTATTATTTTTCTTATTGTTCTGGCGGTTCTGATTATCACTCATGAGTTCGGCCATTTTATCGTCGCCAAGAAGTCGGGGATCAGGGTTGATGAATTCGGCCTAGGATTTCCGCCCAAGCTTTTCGGCTGGAAAAAAGGGGAGACGGTATACTCTCTCAACGCTCTTCCGTTTGGCGGTTTCGTCAAGATCCACGGTGAAAACCCTGATGAAGAATCGATTGCTGGCTCTGACAGCGATCGCAGCATGGCGAACAAGCCGCGTTTGGTTCAGGCCGCCGTTCTGGCGGCGGGCGTGACGTTTAACATTCTCTTGGCTTGGCTTTTGATCTCCGTCGGGTTCATGTATGGCCTGCCGACATCTGCTGGTCAGGCGCCTGCCGGTACGGCTCTGGAAAACGTGCGGCTTATGATCACTAGCGTAGCGCCAGAGAGTCCGGCCGAAACGGCCGGCATCAAGGCGGGCGATATTGTCGTCGCCTATGGCGAGAAGAAGGGCGCGGAAACGGTCTATGCCGAATCAGTGGACATTCCGTCGATCCAAGAATATTTGGCAGCCAAAGAAGGAAAGCAGGTCGTGATTAAATATCTGCGCGGCCAGGAAAACCCTAGAGCGCCAGCTTCTAATATCCACGAAACGACCGTTGTTCCGGCTCCCGGCATCGTCGAAGGCCGACCGGCTGTCGGTATATCAATGGATATGGTCGGCACCCTGCGCCTGCCTTGGTGGAAGGCTTTGGTGTCGGGGGCTGAATTTACGGCACAGCTTATCATTGCTACGGTCGTAGGCCTCAAAGATTTCTTCATGAGTCTGTTTACTGATGGTAAGGAAGCGCTTTCTTCTGTTACGGGACCGATCGGTCTCGTCGGTTTGGTGGGCGACGCTAGCGAGCTCGGCTTGGCTTACCTCTTGTCGTTTACCGCCTTTATTTCCATCAATCTGGCCGTACTTAACATGGTGCCGTTCCCGGCTCTTGATGGCGGTCGGTTGCTATTTTTGGCGATTGAAGGGATCAAGGGATCGCGTTTGAATCCGAAAATTGCCAACGCCTTCAATCTTGTCGGTTTTGCTTTGTTGATCCTCCTGATGATCACTATTACGATTTCCGATATCGGCCGATTGTTCTAGGATAGCTTTAAAAACCGCCCTGGTGGCGGTTTTTTTCTTGATTTTGGACGCTTTTGACTGAGGCTGGCAACTAGGCTAGAATGGCCACATGCTTCAATCTCAACTTTTTACCAGGACGCGCCGCGAGGCCCCAAAAGACGAAGTTTCTAAGAATGCCGAGCTTCTAGTACGCGCCGGTTTCGTTCATAAGGAAATGGCGGGCGTGTACTCCTATCTTCCTTTGGGTCTGCGGGTTTTGAATAAGATAACGCAGGTGGTGAGAGAGGAAATTAACGCCATCGGCGGCCAAGAGGTGGTGATGACGGCCCTGCAGGATCCTGAACTGTGGCAGAAAACCGGACGCTGGGATGATGCCGTTGTCGACAACTGGTTCAAGACCAAGCTCAAGAACGATACCGAATTAGGCCTGGGCCTGACTCATGAAGAAGAGATAACGGCGATAATGACCGAACACATTACGTCGTATCGCGACCTGCCGGTTTACGCCTACCAATTCCAGACGAAGTTCCGCAATGAAGCCCGAGCTAAAAGCGGCATTATGCGCGGTCGCGAGTTCTTGATGAAAGACCTCTATTCTTTCAATGCTAATCAGGAAGACCTGGATGCTTTCTATGAAAAAGCCAAAGCGGCCTATCATAAAATATATGACCGTCTTGGCTTGGGCGATCGGACCTATTTAACCTTTGCAGCCGGCGGTATTTTCAGCAAGTACAGCCATGAGTTCCAGACCGTATCGGAAGCCGGTGAGGATACTATTTACGTATCCAAAGAACGCGGAATCGCTATTAACGAAGAAGTCTACACCGACGAGGTGTTAAGCGATCTTGGTTTGGCCAAGGCTGATCTGGTTGAAAAGAAATCGATCGAAGTGGGAAACATTTTCAAACTGGGGACGAAGTTTTCCGAGCCGCTCGGTTTGTCTTACCTTGATGAAAAAGGAGAAAAACATCCCGTTGTTATGGGGTCGTACGGTATCGGCATTAGCCGCCTGATGGGGACCGTCGTAGAAGCCCTCTCTGATGAGAAGGGGATGGTGTGGCCAAAGTCGATTGCGCCGATGGTCGTTCACGTTGTCGAGCTCGGCCGAGACAAGAACGAGCAGGTCCACAGCGAAGCCAAAGCTCTCCATGACCGTTTGGAAAAACAGGGAATCGAAATCCTCCTGGATGATCGCTCCTTGTCTGCTGGCGAGAAATTCGCCGATAGCGATCTGATCGGCATTCCGTATCGGGTCGTAGTAAGCGAGCGTACTTTGCAGTCTGGAACTCTCGAGCTGAAGGATCGGGCTACCGGCGAAACGGACATGCTTACCGAGGCTGAGCTGGTTAATTTGTGTGCCAATGCTTAAGCGCTTTAACGAACTTTTTTCCGCCGACGTCGGCATCGACCTCGGGACAGCCAATACGCTGGTCTATGTCAAAGGCCAGGGTATTGTCATTATGGAGCCGTCGATCGTGGCTTTAAACCAGAAGACGGGCCGCGTGGTGGCGGTTGGCGGCGATGCTAAGGCAATGATCGGCCGTACGCCGCCT
>DASPMN010000077.1:0-4792 GCA_035627035.1 Minisyncoccota bacterium | reverse complement strand
AAAGCTGGAAACCGCCGGCATTCGAACCATCGTCATCCCCGAACTTCTGCGCGACATCAATTTCTCAGCCGACCTTAAAAGCCTCTTGGCTCTGGTGAAGATCCTTCGCCAAGAGAAACCGGACGTTATCCATCTCAACAGCACCAAAATCGGCGGCCTGGGTTCGGTCGCCGGCCGTTTGGCCAGCGTGCCGAAAATAATTTACACAGCCCATGGCTGGGCTTCCAACGAGGACCGGACGCCGATCAAGAAAATCGTAATGATGTTCTTTGAGTGGCTTACCGCCCTTCTATGCGACCGCGTCATAACCGTCGCCGGACGCGAGTTCGACCAAGCCAAAGGCTGGCCAGGAATCAAAAGAAAGCTCTCGAGAATATATAACGGGATCGGCCCCGTCTCTTTCTTAACCCGCGACGAAGCCAGGCCAGGACTCTGCAAGAAAAATCCCTCCCTAACCGAACATCAAAGCAATATCTGGATTGGCAGCGTGGCCGAGCTTCACCCTAACAAGGGCCTGGATATCCTCATTGAAGCCGTACACGATATTGCCATCACACATGCCGGCTTTTCGGTCGTTTTAATCGGCGACGGAGAAGAATTTAACGCTCTGGAAAAAATAATTCGCGAACGAAACCTGTCCTCCGTCGTCCACTTGCTCGGCCGCGTCGACAATGCCAGAGACTATCTGAAGGCCTTTGATATCTTTGCCCTGCCGTCCCGCAAGGAAGGCTTCCCCTACGCCCTGCTTGAGGCCGGCGCAGCCGGCCTGCCGGTCGTTACTACCAAAGTCGGCGGCATTCCGGAAATAATCACCGACCAGGAAACCGGGATCTTGATTGAACCGAAAAACAAAGAAGCCCTGGCCGAAGCCCTCCTTTCCCTGCTGACAGATTCAAAATTGCGCGACAAGCTCGGCAGCGGCCTGCAACAAAAAGTCCAGCGCGAATTCGCCCTGGAAACAATGATCTCTCAAACAAGGCAGCTGTACTAAAACTATTGCGGCCCGATGAATTCGTTATGGATATCGTCCCGGTGATAGGCCAGCCGGTATTTTCGCATGCCGGCAATAATGCCGAGACCGATGAGTTCGGTCATAAGATGAGAGCCGCCATAGGACATGAAAGGCATCGGCAAGCCGGTAACCGGCAAGAGGCCGATATTCATGCCGACATGGACCACGAAGTGGGACATGAGCATGATAGCCACCCCGCTGGCGAACAAGGTTTCGAAATTGCTGGCCCCATACAAAGCGCTTTGCAGTATTCGCCAAATAATGACCCCAAAGAGAAAGAAAACGATGAGCACCCCGATAAACCCCCACTCCTCGGCAAACGCCGCAAAAATGAAGTCGGTCTGATATTCCGGCAAGAACTCTAGCCGCGACTGCGTACCGTAGCCGACCCCTTTGCCAAAGATCTGCCCCGAACCGACAGCCACTGTCGACTGGAAGGCGTTGTACCCCGCTCCCCTGATATCGGCCAGCGGGTTAATGAACGTCATAATGCGAGCCTTCTGATAAGGCGCGAAAACGAACAGCCACAAAAGAGCGAAGGCGACCGCGCCCAAACCAAAGACGATGGCCAAGTGCTTCTTTGAAACTCCCGATACGATAATCATACCAAGCCAGATCGCAAAGATGATAAGGCCCGATCCGAAGTCCGGCTGCGCGAGCACCAACAGAAAGGGCACGAAGGCATAGATACCGGAAACGATAATATGGCGAACGTGAGCTATTTCCACGTGGCGGCGAGAGAAATATTTTGCCAGGACGATAATGAGCGCCAGCTTCATAAAATCCGCCGGCTGCAAGCCGATGCCGGCAAACGATAGCCAGCTTTGGGCTCCATGAGAAACCCGGCCGACGGCAAACAGCGCCAGAAGGGTTGTTAAGCCGAAGACAAAAATACCGGCCGCCACCTGGCTCTGGCGCAGAATCCGCCAATCAACAAAACTGCATATCGAAAAAGCGGAAACAGCCAGCACGATCCACACCGCTTGGCGTCCGAAGAAATAGTTCACTTCGACAAACGAGTCCATCGTAAAAAGGCCGGCGACCATAAGAGGCAGCACCGCCGCCAACATCACGCCGTCTATCGACTTCCAAATGCGATAATTGCGGAAAAAGTCTAGCATCTATTCAAGTTCAAACATGTTGACGGTCGGATAGACGTCAATGAAGCTCGGTTCCTGGACGAATTCATGAGGCCACGTGAAAACGACCTCTTTCGTTTCTCCAGGCCGGAGAGATTTAAGATAGGAAGCGCTGGCGCCTAAAGCGTTTTGCTCTTGATCGGACAAGACCGCCGCAACGTCAACATCCCTTAATTCAAGCGCTGTCGTATTGGTCAGCGAGACCGCAAGCGAGGGACGCGAACCGTTCTTGAACGGCTGCGCGACAACGGAAATTTCAGGACGGGCAACCGTCAGCCTTTCCCACGGCAAACTCGTCTGATCAAAGGTGACGAACGCCCGCTTGGCTACGCGTTCGCCGGTTTCAATCCGCGGCTCAAAGATGACGAAACGCTGGCCAGGATTAACATATATCTTTCCTTTCTTCTCGCGGATAGTAACGTTTCGATCGTCGAAAACCCGTATCGTATAACCCACGCTGCGGGCGCCAAAATTCTGGTTAGCGTTTTCCACCAGCACCGCCACATCGTAAATTCCCTTGCTGACCTCGAGCGGACGGACCCATAAAGGCTTCAGCGGCGAAAGCTGGACCCGGCAAGCCAAAGTACAGGCCCCGCCGCAATCGACTCCGACCTCGTTTTGGTTTTTGATTCCGTCAAAGCAGGTCGGCTTCGGCTTGTAGACCAGATAATAAGAAAAAGCGGTGAGCGCAAAAAAGCCGGCAACAGCCGTAAAATAAGCAATTCGTCGTCGGACGCTCCAGGAAGCCATGGGCCCATGGTAACAAAAAAACCGCCCGTTTGCACGGACGGATCTTTAGGAGTTAGATATTTTATTCCGGCGGCTAGCTACTCTCCCCTTGCGAGTACCATCGCTACTACGGCGCTTAACTTCTCTGTTCGGAATGGTAAGAGGTGTGACCACCGCGTCAAACCACCAGAATAAAAAATCCAACGACTCTCAAACAAAACACAAGCAAACTAACAATGATTTTCACATTTCCTAATAGGAAGATGGACGAATTAGTACTCCTCGGCTGAACACATCGCTGTGCTTACACCTAGAGCCTATCAACGTGATCATCTCTCACGGGTCTCATAACGATACCTAATCTTGAAGTTGGCTTCCCTCTTAGATGCTTTCAGAGGTTATCCATTCCCGACATAGCTACGCTGCGATGCACCTGGCGGTACAGCAGCCACACCAGAGGTCAGTCCACTCCGGTCCTCTCGTACTAGGAGCAGCTCTTCTCAAGTATCAACGCCTGCAGCAGATAGGAGACCAACCTGTCTCACGACGGTTTGAACCCAGCTCACGTAACTTTTTAATTGGCGAACAGCCAAACCCTTGGGACCTTCTCCAGCCCCAGGATAAGTTGAGCCGACATCGAGGTGCCGAACTCCGCCGTCGCTATGGACGCTTGGGCGGAACTAGCCTGTTATCCCCAGAGTAGCTTCTATCCGTTAATCTTCGGCCCCGTCTAAAGGGAACCGTCGGTTCACTATGGTCTGCTTTCGCACCTGCTTGGCATGCACGCCTTGCAGTCAAGCCCTCTTATGCCATTACACTATCGGCACGGTTTCCATTCGCGCCTAGAGGACCTTAATACACTCCTCCGTTACTTTTTAGGAGGATAGCGCCCCACTAAAACTACCCACCAAGTACTGTCTCAAAACGTTTTTTCCGTTCTGGTTAGAACGTACATTTTTGAAGAGTGGTATTTCACTGTCGACTCCACAGGAACCAAAATCCCTGCTTCAAAGTCTCCCACCTATGCTACGCATCAAAAACGTACGGTCAATACCAAGCTGTAGTAAAGCTTCTGGGGTCTTTTCGTCTAGCTGCAGGAAGAGGGCATCTTCACCCCCACTGTATTTTCACCGGGCAGATCCTCGAGACAGTTCCCCAGTCGTTGCGCCTTTCGTGCACGTCGGAACTTACCCGACAAGGAATTGCGCTACCTTAGGACGATTATAGTTATCGCCGACATTCACCAGGGCTTGTAACAGTCAGCCTTACGGATTGCTCCATAAGACCGCCATTATTTGACCTTCTGGCATCGGTCAGGCGTCACCCCCTATACTTCCTCTTGCGAGTTCGCAGGGAGCTGTGTTTTTGATAAACAGTCGCCAGGGAATCTTTAGCTGCGGCCCTCTTGCGAGGGCAGGCCTTATCGCGAACTTACGGCCGATTTTTTGCCGAGTTCCTTGAGGATCTCTCACCCGTTCGTCTTGGTCTTCTCGACCTAACCACCTGTGTCGGTTTGCGGTACGGTTTCTATGGTATTAAGCTTAGAGACTTTTCTTGGAAGCGTGCTCTGTCGAATTCCTTTGGGCGAACCCGCAGGTCTCCATTACGCTCGGACTATAGCTCCCGGATTTGCCTAAGAGCCATCCTCACGCACTGAACGTAAATCCAATAATACGCTCGACATACAACGCTCCGTCCTCCCATCGCATACCACAGAAGTCACGGAATATTAACCGTGTGTCCATCGGGTTCGACTTTCGTCATCCCCTTAGGACCGACTAACCCTTGGCTGATTGACAGTGCCAAGGAAACCTTGGTTTTTCGACGTCGCAGGATTTAACTGCGATTGCGGTTACTTGTGCCAACATTCTTACTTCCCATCGCTCCACAGCACCTCACAGTGCAGCTTCAC
>DASPMN010000076.1:0-5276 GCA_035627035.1 Minisyncoccota bacterium | reverse complement strand
CTTCGGGGTGGTTCGGCAAGGCGACCATTTGCACTTTGCCGGTATGGTCCCGCAGGTCGAGGAAGATCATTTTTCCCTGGTCGCGGCGGACGTCGACCCAGCCGACAACGGTCACTTCCTGGCCGATGTGGCCCTTCAAATCTTTGAGGTAGATACGGTTTTGCATAGGTCTGTTATATCACAGCCCAGCTTAAAAGTGAATTTAAGCTGGGCTGTGATAAGGGGTCTTGGGAAAGTTAGAGATTGATCCCGACTTTGGCTCGAACGTCGGCCATTTTGGCCTCCGCCTTTTCGCGGGCCTTGCGGCCGCCGTCTTTCAGAATGGCGATAACGGAATCAGGGTCGGCGGCGATAAGCTTGCGTTTTTCCCTTAGCGGGGTCACGAAATCGATCACGTTTTTCAGGAGGATTTCTTTCGATTCCTTGTAACCGATGCCGCCTTGGCGGTAACGCTGTTCGAGCTCGGAAAGCTGCTCTTTCGAGAAGAGCTTATGCAGGGCAAAGACATTATCGGTTTCCGGATCCTTGCTCTCCTCTACTCCTTTAGAATCGGTAACGATGCTCATGACGAGTTTTTTGATTTCTTCGTCTTCGGCAAAGAGCGGGATGTGGTTGCCGTAGCTCTTGGACATTTTCTGGCCGTCTATGCCTGGCACAACGGCTACGTCCTGTTGGATCGAGGCTTCCGGCAGTTTGAAGGCTTCGCCGAAGATTCGGTTGAACTTTTCGGCAGTATCCCGGGCGATCTCTATATGCTGCTTCTGGTCCTGGCCGACCGGCACAACGTCAGCATCAAACATTAGGATGTCAGCGGCCATAAGGATTGGATAATCGAATAGGCCGACGCTGACTTCCTTGTTCTTCGCTTCGGCGTCCTTGAAGGCATGAGCGCGCATCAAATACGGCATAGTGGTCAGACAGTTGAAGATCCAGGCCAACTCCGTCACTTCCGGTACGTCGGACTGCTTGTAGAGGATGACTTTCTGCGGGTCCAGGCCGATGGTTAGGAAGTCGATGGCAACATCGAGAGCGTTCTGCGTCATTTCTTCTTTGTTTTGGACACTGATGAGGGCATGATAGTCAGGGATGAAAATGTAGCAGTCGTACTGGTCCTGGAGATCGACGAACTGCTTCATCGCGCCGAAATAGTTGCCGACATGGGGCCGGCCGGTCGGTTTGACGCCTGAGAGGAGAATTTTCTGATTGGATGACATGGAAAAATCGTAGCAGAAAAAGGCTGAGATGGAAAGCAGGAAGGCTCTTAGTGAGTCTTCTCTTCTAATATTTCTTCTTAGCAACCTGCAAACTGATAAAAAACAGCGGCCCGGGCCGCTGTTTTTTATCTATACTATTTTTTCTCTCGGAATTCCGCATAAAACGTCGCCCCCTTCCCTTCCCCTTCGGACTCGGCCCAGAGTCGGCCATTGTGCCCTTCCATGATTTGCTTGGCAACATAGAGACCGAGACCGGTGCCCTTGATATTCGTTTGTCCGGCTTCGTCTGCTCGGATGAATTTCTCGAAGAGCTTTGGCAGGGTTTCAGGCGCGATGCCGATACCGGTATCTTTGACCTTGAACCTTATCTTCTCTCCTGTTCGCTCGACTGAAACAGCAACTGAGCCTTTGGGTGTGTATTTAAGAGAGTTGTCGATCAGGTTCGAGAGGACCTGACTGATCTTTCCTTGGTCGCCATTTATGGTATAGGTTCCTGGTTCAGCGCTGAAAGAGAATGCTATGCCCTTGCGTTCGATTGTTGGCTTAAGTTCGTTGATAACCGTCTCGGCTAATTGCTTGAGATCGAAGTCAGCCATTTCATATTTCATTTTGCCGAGCTCGATGCGGGTGACGTTCAGGAAGTCTTCGATGACGTTCACGAGCTTCTGGCTCGATTCGAAGATTCGGCTGGTGGCTTCTCGTGTCTGGTCGCCTAACTGCCCAAAGGATCCTTCGAGCATCATGGAGGCATAACCCTTGATGGCGGTTAGCGGGCTTCTGAGCTGATGGGAAGCGATGGAGACGAACTCGGTTTTCTGGCGGTTGAGTTCTTCCAAGTGTTCATTGGTTACGTAAAGCCTCTCTGTCGTTTCTGCGAGCTTGTTGGCCAGCTTCTCTATCTGTTTGTGAGCTTCGATTTCTTTTCGTACGTCTTTGCTTAGGTAGGTGCCAACAATCAAAACTAAGACGAAATTGATCGTATTTAGGATTATCGTAGCGGGCTCGTGAAGAAACGCATACTGAGCGATGACGATGGCCAGAGTGGAAATTACCAGAGCTTGGGCCGTGAAGATTCTTAGGTCAAATGCGTGATACTTAACGATCAGATAGCCCAGGTAAATAAGCAGGATGGGCATTCCGAACAAGCCATAGATTTCAACGTTGTAAGCATACTGCCAGATATTGTACTGGATAAAGTAATCAGCCAAGAAGTTGCTGAAAAAGAAGAAGAACAGGAAAGTTACGATGCCGAGGCCTGCTAAGACGGTTTTCTTTTTTTCTTCCTCGTTTTTTACTTGGAAATAATTAGCTGCGGCAAGGATAATGGTCGCTCCCAAGAAGACCATTTGCACATAAACAGGATAGCTCGTTACGAAGTCGTTTTCCCAAGCTTCGCAAATGTTGACATCGAAAGCCGTAAGGTTCTTGCCTAAGAAGGTCCAGTATGCCGTAGGGAGGATCAGCGCGATGCCGGACAGCTTCTGCCACAAGGGCAAGTCTTTTTTCTTAAGGAAGACATAAAGGAAGTAGTATGAAAAGGAGAAAAATATCAGGCTGGTGAGATCGACCAGTGACCAGGTGAACATGGTAATTTCGGCCCCCAGGAAAGCGAACCAGGCCCCTAAATTGAAAAAACACCAGAGAGCGAAGGATAGGCATACGACAAATAACGTAACGCTGGAAAGCTTACGAGTTTTGTATAGCAAGAGGCTGCCGAAAACCAGAGCGATTACGCCGGTAGGAATATGAGAATATAATAATAACCCCAAGGAAATCTGTTCGACCAGGTAATCGTAGCAGTATTGCAGGTTTACGAGAGAATTCATGCCTATTCTAAGATTGTTTCTGGTAAGGGCTCATTGACGATCTCTTGGCAGCTCTCTCCCTCCTCATGCTCTCCTTCTTGGCAGTAAAGTTCCTGACAGTGGCCATTGATGCCTATGCATGAGAAACCTTCGCAAGAGTGGTCTAATAAGCACGCTGGTGCCGCATGGGCGACAATCTCCACTTTCTTATAAGGCGCCTGATCGCAGATTTCTCCCTCGGAACATTCGGCCACAAAACATGTTTTTCCCGTTCCTTCCGATATTGAACAGGCCGTTTGAGCCTCTATGAGAAAATCTTTTTTTATAACATATTGGCTGAACCTGTATCCTATTGTAACTACAAACATTAAAGCGAGAGCGACTAGAACGTATCTTGATACTTTGTCCATGGTCATAGATTGAAGTTATTGTAACAATCTAGCTGGACAATGCAAAGGATTATTTCCCCTGCTTAATTCTCTCGGTTATGTATTCCTTCTCTGTGAGCGGGTGGCAAAGCCAAAATTTTTCGCACTCGATGTCGATTGGTTCTAGTGGCACGATAAGAGGCTTTAGCCCCGTCTCTTCTTTGATCTCTTCTAAGGCAGAGAGTATGACGTTTTTCGTAAAATTAATCTCTTCTTGATTTAGAAGGAAGTTCTCGAATAGAATGCCGTTTTTTATAAAGAGGGACAAGAAGCGTTTATAGTAGGTTTTGGGATCGCTTCCGTTTTGCTTGACCCAGTCAGATAGATCGAAGATGTTATTTGCAAGACCCGGGAAAGATTTCAGGAAGAGTTCGTGATGAAATTCCGTCAAGCTCTGGCCCCATAGGGTTTTTGCTTGAGAGATCGGTTTCCCGTTGTTGTCATTAAAGTCGATAACGCTCTTGTTCTCTGATCTCGGGTGGGATAAGCCGTCTGGCTCCTGATGAAGGCAAATTTTCCCTAGAGAACGTTTCCATTCATTCAAAGAGGTAAAGCGATCCTCGGTATATTCCAAGATTAAAGGCTTTAGGCCCGCAAGTTCGGCGCTGCTAATAAAACGCCTTAGCTCATAATTCGGAGTAGCGATGTGGCGGAAAATAACGGCATACGGTTCGCTCCTCAGAACTTCTGGCAAGAAGTCTGGTTCTTTGATGTCTTGGTTGTCGCGGCGTTCCAGCAGCGCGTTTTTTGCTTCTTGGAGCGTCGAGTAAACGGCCTCATTAAAGTGCTCTCGTTCTATTGTGTTGTTACCGTTTTCCATAATCATTATCGTCTTAAAATGTTTGATATATCATAACTGCCCCTAATACCATGACGGCAGTGGCGGTCCCTTTGTGGATTAGATGGCGTCTGGTTGTTTTTTCTTTAATAAAGTTGGGCGCAAATATAGACAAGAGGATGCCTAAAAGGAAGACGAAGACCGGTTGGAAGGCGTTAAAGGTCATGACTATCGCGACAGGGGCAAGCAATATCGTGTAGTCTCGGATTATATAGGCGACCGAAGAGAGGGCTTCGGATGAAATATTCACCCCGAACACGGTTTTGCCGCTGGTTTTTATAGAGATAAAAAATTCCCTCAAAGCTCCCCGCTTGAAAAAAGCTATCGCCAGGCCGAATGCCAAGATGCCTACGTGGGTCCAAAATATGGAGACAGCGAAAGAGTTGCCGATTGTGGCGAACTTGAAGAGGGTCTCTTGTCCCGCCTGAAAAAAAGTACAGAGGGCCATATAGCCGAGCGCGCCGTGCTTGAAACGGAGACGCCGGCCCTCATTTATTTCCAGAGACAGGATCAAGGCGCCGAAGATGATTATTAAGCAAGCCAGTATCTGCCTAAGGGACAATATTTCTCCCAGCAGTAAATAAGAGAGGATATAGCCAAATACGGGGGCCAAGAGGGCTAGCGGTATGACCGCTGAAGTCTCTTCTTCGTTCAGGGCTTTTAAATAAAAATAAATCGAGAGAGTAAGAAGAAGACCTCCGATGAACTGGATGGCTACCTGGCTTTGATTCGAAAAAATGCCAGCCTCACCAATAAATAAAAAAGATAAAGGCAAAACGACAATCGAGAAAGCGGTTGAGTACAGCATTAGTACGTCTATTGAGAAATGCTGGTGGTGAGATGTCCTCGAGAGAAGGAACTTGTCGATATAGTTAACGGCACTCCATAAAAGTGGAGGCGCGATAATTAGGAGAAATAGGGTCATAGCGGATTAGCTGGCTTTTAAACGTAAATATATTATACACAATATTTAGAAAAAAGTCCAGAGTAA
>DASPMN010000075.1:0-7279 GCA_035627035.1 Minisyncoccota bacterium | reverse complement strand
CTTCACGGTTGATTGATACGACAAGGCGCTAATAAAGGAATTGTAGACGCATAGCACCTGCTGGTATTCGCCTGCCTGGAATTCTCCGAGCAGAAGCTGCGAGAGCGGATAAACGTCGGTAATAGAAATATCCTCCGGCAGGCTAGCGAAACTGGCTTTGATATCCCGCCCAAGCGTCCGAGCGAAGTTTTCAGCTGACCGCCCAATGGTAACGAAGTCGACGGAGTCCGTTCCTATCTCGCGGCATACCTGCAGAGCCGCCTTGCCATTGGCCAAATTGAAACCGCCGCACAAACCTTTATTTGTCTGGATCAAAACAACGAGCGTTCGTCCGGCAATGGCAGCCCGAGGCGCTTCATCAAGCGTGATTCTTGAAGCCAGCTCCGCTAGGCGGTTAATATATTCCCGGCCGGCCAAAGCTCGGCTGACAGCTTTGCGCATCTTGCTTGCCGAGACCATTTCCATCGCCTTGGTGATCTTCTTGATGTTGCCGACTGATCGTATTTTTGAGCGGATTGCTCGAATAGCCGTAGCCATGTTAATTCAAGGTTTTCTTAAACTCATCCAGGGCGTCTCTGAGCGATTGGATGATTTCGTCGTTCCAATCTTTTTCGATCTTACCGAGCAGGGCCTGCTTGTTCTTTTCCAAAAAATCATACAGGCCTTTCTCCCACGCTCGGATCTCGGGTAGCGGCACGTCGTCCAGATAGCCTTCGTTAACGGCAAAGAGTACCGTCGCCTGCTTGGATACCCCGACCGGAGCCAGGACCGGCTGCTTCAGGATCTCGACGATCCTCGAGCCGCGCTCGAGGCGCTTTTTCGTATCGCTGTCCAAATCCGAAGCAAACTGCGCGAACGCTTCAAGTTCGCGATATTGAGCCATGTCGAGCTTAAGCCGACCGGCAATCTTCTTCATCGACCTTATCTGCGCGCTCGAACCGACGCGAGAAACCGACAAGCCGACGTTAATAGCCGGACGGACGCCTTTGTAGAACAAGCTGGTTTCCAAGAAGATTTGGCCGTCGGTGATGGAAATGACGTTTGTCGGGATATATGCCGAGACATCGCCCGCCTGAGTTTCAATGATCGGCAAGGCGGTAATTGAGCCGCCTCCCGATGCCACGTTGCGCCGAGCGGCTCGCTCCAAAAGACGCGAATGGAGATAGAAGACGTCTCCAGGATAGGCCTCACGTCCGGGCGGGCGGCGCAAGAGAAGCGAAATTTCACGATATGCTACCGCGTGCTTCGAAAGGTCGTCATACACGATCAAGACGTCCTTGCCTTGGTCCATAAAATATTCGGCTATCGCCGTTCCGCTGTAGGGAGCGATATATGAGAGCGCTGCCGCTTCCGAAGCGCCGGAGGCGACCACGACAGTATAGTCCATTGCGCCGGCAGCTTTGAGCTGCTCGACCAAGCGAGCGATTTTAGACTGCTTTTGGGCGATCGCCACATAGACGCAGACCATATTCTGCCCCTTCTGGCTAATGATCGTATCGATAGCAATAGCGGTCTTGCCGGTTTGCCGGTCGCCGATAATAAGCTCGCGCTGCCCGCGGCCGATCGGTATCATGGCGTCGATCGCCTTGATGCCAGTCTGGACCGGCTGGGTCACCGGCTGGCGCTCCATAACTCCAGGAGCGAGCCGCTCGACCGGGTAGAATTTTTCTTCTTTTAATGGCGCGCCTTCGTCCAGCGGCAGGCCAAGGGGATTAAGAACGCGGCCGATCAAGCCGTCGCTAACCGGAACCGACAAAATGCGGCCGGTCCGTTCTACCAAATCCCCTTCTTTGATCGATGAAAATTCTCCCAGGATGATCGCGCCAATCGTATCCTCCTCCAAGTTGAGGGCCAACCCCATCACGCTACCGGGAAACTTCAACAGCTCCATCGATTGGCAGCTGGCCAAGCCGGCAACCCGAGCGATACCGTCGCCGATTTTGACCACTCGGCCCGTGTCGCTCACTTCCACCCCCGGACCCAGATCTTCAAGTCGGCCTTGTATTTTTTTTAGCAGTGCGTCGATATTCATAGCAATGAAATTATTTAGCCAAGGAACCTTTCAGACCTTCGAGTTTGCGACGCAAGCTGCCGTCGTAGACCCGTTGCCGATATGCGGCGACAAAACCGCCCAATAACTCCGCGTCAGTTTTAAGGACGATCGGGTCGTCCGGGGAGGCGCCGACCAATTTTCGCACCGCTTCGATCGAACTTCCTGACGGTTCGTGGCTGAAAGAAACAATCGTCGTTCGTTCCGCCTTGGTGCGCTGTGCCAGTATTTCCAAATAGCGCCCGACCTGCGGCAGAAGATACGACAAGTTATTATCCGCCAGCGCCTGCAAAAAACGCTCAGTTATTTCTCCCGCCCGCTCCGGCCTTGCCGTCAATTCTTCCCAAAAAAATTCAGCCAAACGTTTGGAAGTAAGCATGCTTTAAAGAGTAAGCTTTTTAATCAACTCGTCATTTTTGGCCGGCGTCATTTCCGTCCGCAAAAGCTTTTCCATGCCTCGAACGATAAGTCCAGCGGCTTCTTTTTTAACCGCCCGTTCAGCACCCCGACGCTCACGCTCAATCTCAACCTGCGCTTCAGCCATTATCCGCTTCGCCTCTTCGTAAGCCCGGCCCGTCGCCGATGCCACCAGCTCATTGCCGCGAAGAGCTGCTTTTTCTTCTGCCTCTTCGATGCGGCGGCGATTTTCTTGATCGGTAGCAGCAAGAATCCCCAGCCGCTCAGCTTCGATCTCCTCAAGCAGAGCTTCAGCCGCTTTGGCATCGGCCAACCCTTTCTCGATTCTGGCCTGCCGCTCTTTCATAAGCTTCAAGAGCGGCCGATAAACGAAACTCATCAGCACCACCAAAACCAGCAAAAAATTCACCCCCTGGGCAGCCAAGAGCTTGATATCGACTCCTAATTGTCCAAAGAGTTCGGCCATTAAACGAATTTAACAATCAGCGCGATAACCAAAGCGTAAATGGCGATCGCTTCGGCGAAAGCCAAGGCAAGAATCATCGCTGTCTGGATCTTTGACGAGGCTTCTGGGTTGCGGCCGATAGCGTCGGCGCTTCGGGAACCGATCAGGCCGATAGCAATCGCTGGACCGAGCGTCCCGAGACCCATAATCAAACCAATAGCTAGAAGTTCCATAGTTTCTGGACTCATGAATATAAAAAGTTAATTACTAATGGGCTTCCTCATGACTGACCGCCAAGGCAATAAACACCAACGTCAACATGGCGAAGATGAAAGCTTGAACGATGCCGACGAAGAATTCCATGAGGAGAAACGGCAACGGAACCACGTACGGCACGAGAAAGCCGATGATCACGAGGAGAACTTCGCCGGCAAAGACATTGCCAAAGAGCCGGAACGAGAACGACACTATCTTAACAAATTCAGACACAAGTTCAAGAAATCCCACGAAGGACATGACCGGATTCGAGAAGTTGAAAAATCGGCTCATGTGCCGCTTCCAGCCTAAAGCCACCAAGCCGGCGATATTAATGAAGATGAGCGATATAACCGCCAAGGCAATAGTAAAATTCAAGTCAGCGGTTGGCGCCCGCAAAAGCGGCACCAAATGGCCATGTTCGCGCAGGCCGACCGAACCGACGCCGGGCATAAGGCCAAGCCAGTTAGCGGTCAGGACGAATAAGAAAATCGTCAGAACGATAGGCAGATACTTTTCTGACTGCCGACGATTGCCAATGATCGTATCCATAAATTCGAGGGTCTTTTCCAACACCAGCTCAAAGAAGTTCTGCAAGAAACCCGGAACAGGCTTCAGGGAAAGCCAGAGAACCAGCCCCGCCGCTATCAGGAGCAAGGCCGTAATCCAAGACAGGAATAAAGAGTTGGTTACGACCAATTCGCCGAGCCGGAAAAGGGGTTCTGCTTTGATAGAGATGACTGGGGAGGAGGCCATAGGACGCCTCTATCCTACCCTTTTTCAGGCAAGCTAACAAATTTGACTAAGCCCCTTGCCCTTAGTATTATCAAGCCAAGCAGAGGAGATTGCTACGATTACCATCCGTAGTCCGCAGAAGCGAGATCGCAAGACTAATCCAAAGCGAAACGAGTGCCGGCCGAAACCGGAAACTAGGTGGAACCGCGGCTTCCCCCGCCCTAGTGAGCGCATATCGAATGATGTGCCTTCGCTAGGGCGTTTTTTATTACATAACCGAACAATCCTATGGAAAACATCGAATCCGTTCGCCACTCTCTTGCACACCTCTTGGCGGCGGCGGTCCTGGAACATTATCCCAATGCCCGGCCGACCATCGGCCCGGCCGTCGACAACGGCTTCTATTACGACTTCGAATTCGCCGAACCGATCTCGGAGAAGGATCTGAACAAGATCGAGAAGTCGATGCGCAAGATCGCCAAAGGCTGGACGACCTTTGAACGCTTAGAAGTCACGGCAGCCGAAGCCCGCGAACGATTTGCCGCTAATCCGTTCAAACTCGAACTCATCGACGATATCGAAGCCAAGGGCGAGGCCGTCACTCTCTATAAATCCGGCGACTTTACCGACCTCTGCCGCGGCGGCCATGTCGGAAACATGCAGACCGTCGACCTGGAAGGCTTCAAGCTCGAGCGCTTGGCCGGCGCCTACTGGCGCGGCGATGAAAGCAACAAGCAGCTTACGCGCATCTACGGACTAGCCTTTCCCAGCAAGTCCGAATTGGAAGCCTACGTCCTGCAGATCGAAGAAGCCAAAAAACGCGATCATCGCGTCTTAGGCAAGCAGCTCAAGATCTTCACCATTTCCGACCTGATCGGTCCCGGCCTTCCCCTTATGCAGCCTAACGGCATGCTGATTCGGCAGACTATTGAAAATTACCTCTGGGAGCTTCATGCCGACAAAGGCTACAGCCGCGTCTGGACCCCGCATATCGCTAAGGAAGCCTTGTACGAGACCTCCGGCCACGCCGCCAAGTTCGGCGACGAACTGTTCCGCGTCCAAGGCAAGGAAGACAAGTTCATCATGAAGCCGATGAACTGCCCGCATCACATGCAGATCTTTGCTGACAACCAATTCTCTTACCGCGACATGCCAATCCGATATTTTGAGCCAGCCACCGTCTACCGCGACGAGAAGTCGGGACAGCTCGCCGGCCTGACCCGCGTCCGGGCCATCACTCAGGACGACGGCCATCTCTTCTGTCGCGTATCCCAGATCAAAGACGAGGTAAAGACCATTACCGATATCATCAAGCGCTTCTACGCCACCATGGGCATGATGGACGGCTACTGGGTCAGCCTCTCCGTCCGCGGCGAAGACAAGAGCCTCTACCTCGGCTCCGACGAGATCTGGACTGCCGCTGAAGAAGCCCTGGAAGAAGCCGCTAAGGCCAACGATCTGCCTTACAAGCGCGTCGAGGGCGAAGCGGCCTTCTATGGCCCCAAGCTCGACTTTATGTTCAAAGACGCCATTGGCCGACAATGGCAGCTTGCTACGATTCAATGCGATTTCAACCTGCCAGAACGCTTCGATCTCTCCTTTATCAACGAAAGCGGCGAAAAGGAACGGCCGGTCGTCATCCACCGAGCCATTTCCGGCTCCCTGGAACGCTTTATGGGCATCATGATCGAGCACTTCGCTGGGGCCTTCCCGACCTGGCTCTCCCCGTTGCAAGTCATCGTATTGCCGGTCAGCGAAAAACATCAAGCCTATGCCCAGCAAGTCCAAGAAGTTCTTCGCTCGGCCGGCGTCCGGGCCGAAGCCAGCCTCGAAAACGAAACGCTCGGCAAGAAGATTCGTGGGGCAAAGACTCGAAAGATCCCCTACCTCCTCGTCGTCGGCGACAAGGAAGCGGAAAGCGGAACGATTACCGTGGAAAAACGCGGAACCGAGAAAGGCCAAGCCATGGATCTTGATCGGTTCGTTGCGGCCATCACGCAAGAGATACAGGGTCGGAGCTTGTAAACTCCCGCAAACAAAAAACCGGCAGACTGCCGGTTTTTTGTTTGCGACGTTTAGACGTCGAGGTTTGCCATGGTAGCGTGGGTCTGGATGAAAATTTTGCGGGGCTCCACTTCGCTGCCCATCAGGATATCGAAAGTCTTGTCCGCTTCTTCAGCCTGATCGATATTCACCTGCTTGAGCGTGCGGGTCTTCGGATCCATGGTGGTTTCCCATAATTCTTCCGGGTTCATTTCGCCGAGACCCTTGTAGCGCTGGATCGAAATCTTGCCGGCTTTCTTGACCGCCTTGACCTCTTCTTCGGCTTCGGTTTCCTCGTCTGAAGTATCTTCTTCAGCCATCTGAACCTCGCCGCCTAATTCGGCAACGACTTTGGCTTTTTCATCATCCGTGAAAGCATAGCGAAGCTCTTTGCCTTTTTTAATCTTATACAAAGGCGGCTGAGCAATATACAGGTGACCAGCCTCGATCAGCGGCAGATAGTAGCGGTAGAACAAGGTCAGAAGGAGCGTGCGAATGTGAGCGCCGTCGACGTCGGCGTCTGTCGCGATAATGATTTTATGATAGCGAAGGCGGCCAATGTCAAACGTATCGCCGATCGCCGCACCGAGCGCGATAACCAAAGACTTCACTTCTTTCGAATCGAGCATCTTGTCCAAGCGGGCGCGTTCGACGTTCAAGATCTTGCCCTTGAGCGGCAAAATGGCCTGGGTGCGCCGATCGCGGCCCTGCTTCGAAGAACCGCCGGCCGAGTCTCCCTCGACGATGAACAGTTCCGATTCTTCAGCGCTTCGGCTCTGGCAGTCCGCCAGCTTGCCCGGCAAGGTCATGCCTTCAAGGGCGCCCTTGCGCAGGATGGAATCCTTCGCGGCCTTAGCGGCCTTGCGGGCGCGAAGCGCTAATACCACCTTGTTGATGATTGCCCGCGCGTCGTCTGGATGCTCTTCAAGGAACAAAGCCAGCGATTCGCCGAACACCGTTTCAACGGCGCCGCGAGCCTCTACGGTACCAAGCTTGGCTTTGGTCTGGCCCTCGAACTGCGGATCGCGCAGTTTGACGGAAACGACCGAAACGATGCCTTCGCGCACGTCTTCGCCGGTAAAGTTCTCGTCGTTTTCCTTAATGAGATTGTTCTTGCGGGCATAGTCGTTGAGCGATCTGGTCAGCGCCGTACGGAAGCCGGTCAAGTGAGTGCCTCCCTCAGGAGTCGTCGTGTTGTTGGTAAAACTGATTTCCTTGGCTGCGATGTCGTCGATGTATTGGAACGAGACTTCAACGTTGATATTGTTGTGTTCTTTCTCAATGTAGAAAATATTTTTGTGTACCGGCTTCTCTTTTTGGTTGTAAAATTTGAC
>DASPMN010000074.1:0-4189 GCA_035627035.1 Minisyncoccota bacterium | reverse complement strand
CTGTCTTCATGTCCTTTTGATGCATGCGCCATTGCCTGGATCAGAGCCTGAAGCCCAGTTTCTGCTCTCGGCCAACTTGGCGGGCAAGAGTCCGAAGTTGAGCGTAAGCAAAGGAGAGCCCGAATGCCGTATGAGTACCTCGGCGCTGGCTTCCGCTTTCAGGGTGCTGCCTTAATGTTCGAGTGCTCAATCGTCCCCCGCATCCTTGGTGCGGGGTTTTTCTTTTGCTTCAGGCAATCTTAACTCTCTGCTGCTAAGATTTTTGCATATGGCAAAGCTTCTCAGCAAACTGCTCAAATGGAAACTGCTCTGGAGCGTCGTTTTGCCTGTCGTTTTGGAGACTCTGCAAAAGCGGCGTCGGCGGCGATATCATCGTTAGGAACGCCGGCCGACCGGCGTTTTTTGTGCGAGGGCGAGCGAGGTTCCGCCATGCTTCGGAGCGTATCCGCCGACGGCGGCGGATGTTCCCGATATTGATCGTTCGTGCGGAATCGTTGTGGTATATTTCAATCATAGCCTGACGGCGAGTAATTTTTGGTTGCAAATCTGCCATGCCGGCAATTCTTATAAAAAATAAAAAGTCGTTAATTGCTCTGGCTATCTTATGCCTCGTTGCGGCGACGGCAGCTTTGGTGGCTGATCCTCCGGCAAGGCATGCGATGCCAAGCGACAGCTCGGACGTCCTGCCTATCGGCAATCAGAAGTATACGCTTGATCAGCCGCTGAAAGGGCATGTGTACTTATGCGGAGCTAATTTCTTCCCCAGCGGCGCTCATCGGACGGGGGAATGGATCGATGAGGCTCGCGGCGTCTGGTTCCCAGGCCGGAAACCATCGGTTCAAGGCGCTAATTTCTGGAAGGGGGCGACCTCGCTTTTTACGGCGGAAGGAGCGATGCGCTCTATCCAGGTCAGGGGGGTTCCAGCTGACCATCCGACGGGCGATTTCCCGATCAAGCGCACTGATCCGGCTTTTGCTTATGACCGCAACCCTAATCCGGTGCGGGAATTTCCGACAACTCTCCAAGTGCCAAGAAATCCGGTACCGTCTTTAGTAGCCGCTTGTTTACCGTGGGGCCCTATCGGTTACGCGCTAAGCGGCGTGCCGTTTTTCCATGCTATTGATACTTTGGGGAGAGACGCGCCGGCTTACGAAATTCAGGATCAGTGCGCCGGGCATCCGGCGCCTCCGGGCCGGTACCATCACCACACGCTGGCTGACAACGAATGCCTGGGCACAACGGCATCCGATGGCAAAGAAGCGAAGCTTCTAGGCTACTCGCTCGACGGTTTCGGGATTTATAGCCAGTACGAAGACGGCCAGGAATTGCAAACTGACGATTTAGACGAATGCCATGGACACGCTCACGTAATCGAATGGGACGGTGTCCGGACCGAGATGTATCACTATCACGCTACGCGTGACTACCCTTATACGCTCAGCTGTTTCAAAGGAATTCCAGCTGTCAGGCCTTAAGCGCCGGTTTTTTCTTGGTTGATTTTGTTGAGGATGGCTTGGACCGCTTTCAAGCTTTCGTCATCGTAGACAGAGAAGGGGATGACATCTTTGTTTAGCTTTGTTTTGAGATCAGCCACCTTGCTTGCGAGCATATCCGGTTCAATGGTGTCGCTACGAGAGAGAAAGACGTATTCCTGTTTTTCTGAGAGGGCGGAATTGTATCTTTCCAATTCGGCGCGGATCGTAGCATAATCTTCGGCCGGCTTTTCGGCGTCGGCCGCCAGGAAATGGAAGAGGACCCTGGTGCGCTCGATGTGCTTCAAGAATTTTACGCCCAAGCCCTTGCCTTCGGAAGCTCCTTCGATCAGGCCGGGAATGTCTGCCAGAACCAGGCCGTAATAAACGCCGAGATTGGGTTCCAGGGTGGTGAACTGGTAGTTGGCTACCTTGCTCTTAGCATTGGTGAGGGTATTCAAAAGGCTCGATTTGCCGACGTTTGGCAAGCCGACGAAGCCGACGTCGGCGATAAGTTTGAGCTCAAGCCTGAGCGTAGCGCTTTGGCCGGGCAGTCCCGGTTCCGATTCTCGTGGCGTCGTATTGATAGCTGAACGGAAAAAGAAGTTGCCGCGGCCGCCCAGCCCCCCTTTGGCTACCAATACGCGTTCGCCGACATGAGTAAGCTCGCTCTCCGAGCCGTCGGCTTCGTTATGGATGACCGTGCCGACCGGCGCTTTGAGGATAAGGTCTGCGCCGTCGGCGCCATCGATGAATTGCGGCCGGCCGATGCCGCCGTCTTCAGCCTTGATGTCTTTTTGGAAACGATAGTGCTCCAGGGCGCCGAGGTCTGAAACGGCTTCTAAGTAGATGGAACCGCCATTGCCGCCGCGGCCGCCGACAGGACCGATAGCCATCTTGCTGCGGTTGAAAGCCACCTTGCCAGGGCCGCCATTGCCCGCGGTTATATTGATTGTGACGTCGTCGATAAGCATAGTAAGACAATAGTAGTCTAGATTGAAGATAAATGAAAGAAAACGGGGAATAGGAACCTTGGGATGTTCAGAGCTGAGCCTGATTTGTTCTAAGGCTAGCACGGGCCATTTTTATTTGACGTAATTAAATTTATATTATATAATATAAAAAGAAATTTCAATTTTTGGAGGTTGCGCGATGGAAATCATTCTCGCTTATCTGATGGCGTTTTGGATCGTAGGTTTTGCCCTGTCTATTATTTTGGGCAAAACAAAAGGGGCGAAGTGGTACTTTCGTAACTTTTGCTCGCGCCCGCTGAAATTCATCAGCCGCAAGTTTTTGAGGCTTGTCTCTGCTGGTTGGCGCCGAACGAAGCGGCCTCTCATGTGGATGCTGGCCGGAGCGATATTGCTCCTATGGTATCTTGTTTCAAATTCGCCCTCGCTGCCTGTGCAGTGAGGGTTTTTATTTAATGCTAAACTTGCTTCAAAGAATAAAGCCCCCTTACGGAGGCTTGGGTGCAGCGGTAAAATCAATGTCTTCTGCGAAGAAAATACCTGTTTCTGGTCCGAGAGAAGATGACTTCTCTCTCTTTGGGCAAGCGACCTGGCAGCTCTTGTGCTAAAAGACGATGAAAGGTTCGCTTGATTTCTCCGTGGGATCTTTCGCCTTCCCGGAAGGTCTTAGTGATTACTGCCTTGGTGCCAATGGGTATAATTTTGCACCCGGCGCGGCATTCTCGGGTCAAAACTACGGATCGGATTCGAACCGGATTTTCGCTCATCTTCAAACCTCCTGTGTTAATGGCGGAGCTTTCTTGCTTAGTTGTACGCCTTTCAACGAAAGTGTCAACTTTTCGCTCATCTTCTTTTCATCGTCTGCCATATCTAATGGACGAGTATAAAACTAACCATCCGGATATTATGCCTTATCGACTTTTCTTCTGCCTGCTTGCTTTGTTGCTGTTGCCGGCCATGACCGATGCTGCCGTTTCCGACTGGCATTTCAAGGGTGCCAGCATCGTTCCGCGCAATCAGACCGACTTCGCTTCCAACGAATTCCGCCAGTCGGTCGCCAATCTTCGGGCGACCGGGGCGAACACGGTCAGTTTGGTGGTGCCATGGTATCAGACGTCCGTAACGTCGCACGACATCCAGCGCGGGGAGAATACGCCGACGGACGAGTCTCTTGTCTCGGCAATACAATATATCCATTCCCTGGGAATGAAGGTCATATTAAAGGTCCATATCGAGACTCTTGATAAACAGTGGCGAGCGAATATCAATCCCTCTGATCGCGCGGCTTGGTTCAAAGCCTATGGCGACATGCTGGTGCATAACGCCCGCATCGCCCAGGCGCATCGGGTGGAGCTTGTGTCTTTGGGGACGGAAATGAGAGGAGTGTCTCTCGATTTGGTTAACCCAACCAATACGCAAAACTGGATCAATATGATCGGCCGGGTCCGTAGCGCGTACAATGGCAAGCTGACCTACGGGGCCGCCAACGGCGACGAAGATACGCTGGTGAAATTCTGGCCGTACCTTGATTACATTGCGTATTCTCCGTATTACGATCTCTCGAGCGCGACCAGCACGTCGCCGAGCATTGAATCCATTAAAGCGGAGTGGCAGAAGTGGGACATGCTCGAGGTCCAAGAGCTCCATTTGCGTTACGGCAAACCGATCTTGTTCGGGGAAATAGGCTACCGGAATATCCAGAATTCGACCTATCAATCCTGGAGCATCGGCCCCCGCCCCGGCCCC
>DASPMN010000073.1:0-2963 GCA_035627035.1 Minisyncoccota bacterium | reverse complement strand
CGCCGTTTATAACTACCTCCTGCAGGGTTATGGCGGAATGATTCTCTCCCGCGCCAAGCTTTTCCACCATAAGAGGTCGGTCCTTCTCATCCACGATCAGGTTCATTGTCGAATCATAGGAGTTCGCGCCGGAAAAATGATCAAGAAAATAACGCTCAGCGGTCGTGCAGGTGCCGATAGGAAGCTTTGCTTCAGCGGCCCTCAGATCAGTTAGACGGCTTTCGCCTGGGTTTAAAACGTCAATTATCATTTGAGCCAGAAGCCGGCACTCCTCAGCCCTTATCAGGCCCTCTGCCGACCTCAAAGCTTCAACGTCCAAGTATTTCCGAAGATCTACGGGCACCAACTCGTCACCGTCCTTACTGGCCTCATAAGCTTTTTCTTCAAGTCTCCATCTAACTTCGTCTCCCAAAATCTGCAGATCCCTGTCAGAGCGGCTCCGCCTCACGAACTCAGCCACACGCCTGCTGGCCTGCGTGAAGCCGCTCCCCTTCCTATTGCCCTGATCTTCCGGCCTTGATTCGCTCAGCATAGCCTCCAGAGTCCAGTCGAGAGGATACCCGGCGTTCTTGAACGCTTCCAGCATTTCCCGCCGAGTCTCTTGCCGCTCCCTGGCGATATCTCTTTCAGCCGATATTTCCAAGTTGGGTTTTTCCATATCCCTTAAGAATACAACACAATCAAAACATAGGCACATTTTTCTGAAGCCAGAAGATCTAGGACCCGCTTTCTATAAAAAGCCCCGGCTTGTTAAGTCGGGGGCAATGAACTACAAAAACCTTCTTGCCCGTTAACGGACTTGAATCGGGGCCATCGCGGCAAAATCGCCCGGCGCCGTACGCGCGGCTTCTTCCGATCGTCCGCTATCCATCACTCGCAGGATGCAGGCTTTTCCTGCGAATTCCTTGAGAGGTTTCCAGGCATAGGAACCCGAGGCAAAGGAAGGCCAGGCAAACTGCCGCTCCAGGCACACGAACGACTCGCAGCAACCGCCAGCATGACTACAGAAATTCGCTTCATAGCGAACCCCTTTCTTGATGTTTTGAAGCCTTAAAGATCCCAACAAAGCCAAGCGAAAAAAGGAAGCGGTAAAAGACGTTTTGCTTTCTGCGGCCAAGGCAAAAGAGAGCCTGGCGACGCTAGGCTCTCTTCGTGGCTCCGCTGGCCGGAGGACGTTAAAAGGTATTTTTATAATACGCCCGAGCTAATTAATCCTGACAGACTCCAACATTAGCTTCAAGTCTGGATTTTCCAGGAGATAAGCATCGGCTTCGGTACCGCCACCGAATTTACCTGTAGAGAGATCCGTAGAAATAACAAACTGAACCGTTTTGTTTCGGCCTGTATTGAAAACAAAATAGCGATCAACTGCCGAATGCTTCCCAACAAAGGCATATCCGTAAATGTTTACTCCCGTAGCGCTCACCAAGTTACGGATCGAATAGCGAGCCGATTCCAAGGAAATGTCAGCCTCTGAACTTGGAGTATCCTGAGGGGTTCTGTAATTGCCAGCTATTAGGCGCTGCACATCATTTATGATTGACTCGGCGTTGCGCTCCGGCGTAATAGGATCAACTCTCATGGCCAGGATTTCCCCATCGGACATCCTGAGCCTTAAGACCGAACCAGGATACTGATCAGTTTCCGCAATTTCCGACCAATAATTAGGATACTTGAAACTAAAGCCATCGGATGATGATTCATATGTTTTCCAATCGGCAGGAGCTGCTTTTTTCTGATTTTCTAACAGAAGCTTATTCAAAATCTGCTGCAATTGCGCAACCTGCTGCAACAGCTGCTGTATCAACGCTTGATTGTTAACTTGGGCACGACTTGCGACCGGGATAGCGATGGCCGCGGCAAACGCAAGAGCGATCATTGTCTTTTTCATATGACCTAACTCTACAATATTTTGCTTCGGTTGTCCCACGTTTGGGTGCGTAAGTTTGGATCCTGTCCGGGGCAAGAAAAAAACAGCCTTATCTTGCAAGGCTGTTTTTGCGGCTCCGCGGGTAGGATTCGAACCTACATCCCGCTCGCCACGCTTCTTCCCTGCCACAGGTCCATCGTGCCGATATCCGCATTGCCAGCGGCCTTAGCGTACAAGAACAGCTGCATCTTGTAGGCGACGACGTTCTTAAGGACCATGTTCAGAAGCCACATCCCTTTCGGCAATGTCGTACCCCACAGCTCAAACGGCGTCTGCAAATCTTCGTCGCTCATCGAAGAAATGACGGAGGATATCTCCTGAACTTCCCTATCAAGCATTTCAGGAAAATTCTCAACCGTAACGCCGGCGCCGTTCTCTGCCTGGCCGAAAAGCGCCGCATCGCCAGCGACGATCACCCTCAAGGTAGTAAGAGGCGCCGTCGCCAAATACTGGACCAACTCACGCGTACTGCGCTGTTTTTCCGTCGGCCGGTAGTCCCATCCGTTGGCAGGGACTTTTCCGTAGAGATGCTTGATAATGGCAAAATCATGCAGAAGAGATTGCAGGAACTGGTCTTTCGTAATCATTCTCAATAGTTATTTAATCTAGTTCTTTTAATAGGGACTCGACGTCGAGCGGCCTGGTTTCCATCTTAACAGCCGATCCGTCGCGCTCCCAGGTTTCCGGCGGCCGATCGGCATACAGCTCGACGCCGATACCGTCAGGATCAGAAAGATAGATCGCTTCCGAAACGCCGTGATCGGACGCGCCTTCGATCGGATAGCCGGCATCCGCGAGCCTCTTGAGCGCCGAAGCCAACTCTTTCCGGCTCGGCAGCAAGACAGCGAAATGATACAAACCGGCATGCCCAGGAACCGGCGGCGGCGCCCCTTTGCCGGCCCACGTATTAAGGCCGATATGGTGATGATAACCGCCAGCCGACAAGAAAACCGCCGAGTCGCCATAGCGAGCCGAAATCTCGAAGCCGAGCAGATCGCGGTAAAAAGCGAGCGAGCGATCCAAATCGGCTACC
>DASPMN010000072.1:0-10242 GCA_035627035.1 Minisyncoccota bacterium | reverse complement strand
GCCGACGGCCGTTGGATGGGCTTCGGCGACGCGAAACTGGCGATAGGCATCGGGTTTTTGCTCGGCCTCTCAGGCGGAATTTCAGCGGTAATCCTGGCTTTCTGGCTGGGGGCCTTGGTCGGCCTGTCGCTGGTGCTTTATGGGCGTCTTTCCCGATTGTCCCGCCGGGGCAAATACCTTACAATCAAGAGTGAGATACCTTTCGCGCCGTTTCTGATCGCCGGCATCGTCCTTAATCTTTTGTGGGGATTCAATGTCTTTCTTTTTTAAACAATTGAAGAGGGGGGTGGCGAAAGGTTTTACCTTGATTGAAATGCTGGTGGTCATCGCCATCTTTACGATTATGACCGGCATCATTTTGGCTAATCTGCCGGAATTCCGCGACCAGACCTCGCTCGAGCTTCTGGCGCAGCAGATGGCGATCAATATTCGTACCGTTCAGGTGTATGGAGTGGCGACCCGAATCTCAAATGACGGCCAGGCAGATCGTTTCGGTTGGTACGGTATTCGGTTCTCTTTGGCTGATCAGGGGGCCTCGGTTGTTAATAGATCAGTTTCGCGGATGTTTAGTGATGTTGTCCAGGATGGCAAGTATGACGAAACAACAGACGTTGCCGAGTTTGATTATCGAATATCTAATGGTTATGAGATCACTAATATCTGCGCTGTTTCTTCTCAAAATCCTAACTGCGTAGATATGCCTGGCGGGATGGTAGACGTCGTCTATCGTCGACCTAACCCTGAGGCGACGTTTTGTTCCGGAGTTAATAGTACGTGTGCTTATAACTGGGATAATTTTTCTGAAATATATATCAAAATCGGCCGAATCAGCGACGGAAAGCGCTGGAAATGCCTGAAGGTCTCAAGTAACGGCCAGATCGCTGTCTTGCCGGGCTTTAAGCTTGAAAAAGATGCGCCATGTTATCTCGCTCCATGATAAAGAAAAAGCACGCACAACAAGGATTCACATTGGTTGAGATGCTGGTCTCGGTCTCTCTTTTTGTCATTGTTGCCTTCATCGTTGTGACGACCTTCCTCACGATCGCGGAGGCTTACCGCAAGTCTCAGGCGATGCGGCTCGTGATTGACAATATTAATTTCGCGATGGATAGCATTACGCTTCGCTTGCGTGACGGCAACGGTTACGTGTGCGGCACGCCGCTGGACTCCTCTTGCGGCAATGGCAGCGGTCCGGGTGTTACTTTCAATACTACGGACCGGGAAACCATGATATATCGTTGGGTAAGAGACAATCCGGAACGCCAGTATCTAGCTCAATGCGTAGTAGCTTTCCAGGGTAATCTTTCGGCTTGCAATGATCCTGGTTCCTATCGTGAGGTCACTTCGCCGGATATTAATTTAACCAATGTCCAATTCACGGTCTTTGATTCAAAGGTTGTCCTATCGTTGACAGGCGAGGCTCAGGTTGGCAAGCAGGCCAGTACCTTTACTTTGCAAACCACTATCGCCGAAAGACCATGATGCCGAATTCTAACAAAGGTTTTACGATGATCGAAAGTCTGGTCGCCATTGCGATCCTGCTTATCGCCGTGCTTGGGCCGATGAGCTTATTATCTAAGGCTATCGCCGATAGTTCATACGCCCGTAATCAGGTAATCGCCACCTACCTGGCTCAAGAAGGACTTGAGCTGGTCATTTCTGAGCGTAACGAGATTTACGCTCAACGAAACGTGCTCTTCCCGCAAGATGCGGATCTGGAAGGCGAGGGATATGTTCGGGGAACGAATTGGTTGACCGGTCATAATCCCTATCTTGGCGATGAGACCTATGACGGCCTGAAGCCGTGTATCGAAAACTCTTCTGGCTGTATTATTGATGGCTTGGTCTCTATCGACCAGGTGCGAAGTTGCGGCTCCACAGAATGTGAAGCCCTGCTCTTTCAGGACGGATCAAAACTGTATCAGTATGAAAGAGGAGACGTGACGCCGTTTAAGCGAACCATAAAAATAACGCCGATTGAGACCCGGGCCGGTTCGGGTGAGTATAAACAAGCTAAAGTTGACGTTTCGGTAAAATGGAACAATCGCGACGACGAGCGGACGTTCGCCTTGTCGAGCTATGTTTCAATATTAAGCGATAGAGCGGGAGCGAACTAACATGATGTTTCTCAAGGTAAAAAAACAAGGAATCGCTATCTTGTACGCAGTTTTGCTGATTACGGTCATTATGACTATCGGCTTGCTTTTATCCGACATTATTACCAAGCAGATCATTTTGTCTTCGACGGTGCGTAGCTCCCAAGAAGCATTTTCAGCCGCCATTTCTGGACGCGAGTGCTTTAACTATTGGGATCAGTACGGCGTTTTCGGTACTTGCCCTGATGGTGATATGGAGTGTCAGGCGATCACTACCATCAAATGCGGAGAGCATGATCTTGTTTTAGCTGACATACAAGAATCATCTCCTACGGAGATAAGAACGGTTTTTGATATTTCTCACGCTGAAGACAAGGTAAAAAAAATAGCGCCTATGTGCACAAGGGTGAGCGTTAAGGTGAATGAAAATCCATCTGGCGGTTACCGGCCTGACGGCCAGCTCTGCTCGGGCGGCCCGAATTGCTTCAGAACGTTCGTCGTCGCCAGCGGCTATAATAGCTCCTGCGCGGAGATCGGCAACAGTCCGCGCACGCTTGAGCGAAGCATCCGTATTTTGGACGACCTTGTGGAATAAAGGTTTTTCGGCTGGTATAGTGGAAAGGCATGGCTGAACTGGATCGAAAGGAGGCGCAGGAGCGCATACGTAAGCTAAAAGAAACGGTCAACCATCATCGGTACCTTTACCATGTCCTGGACCGGCAGGAAATATCTGATGCGGCTTTGGATTCTCTGAAGAAAGAATTGGCCGATCTGGAGCGGGCGTTCCCGGAATTTATTACGCCGGATTCGCCGACGCAGCGCGTCGGCGGTCAGTCCTTGGCCAAATTCAAAAAAGTTAAGCATCTCGATATGGCCGGGAATCCGGCCCGGATGAATTCGCTCGAAGACGCTTTTACGGAAGCTGATATGCAGGCGTGGCTCGCCCGTTTGGAAAAATATCTTGGCCAATCGGTAAAAGAATTCTATGTCGACGTGAAAATGGACGGCTTGGCGATCGAGCTTGTATACGAAAACGGAATTTTCGTCCAAGGTTCGACTCGCGGCGACGGCTTCGTCGGCGAGGACGTGACTAACAACCTCCGGACCGTCGAAGATATTCCGCTGAAATTGGCGGGCGATGCTGTTCCAGCCAAGGCGATCGTCCGCGGCGAAATCTATTTAGAAAGGAAAGAATTCGAAGCGATCAACAGGGAGCAAGAACGGCTCGGCTTGCCGAAATTCGCAAACCCTCGCAACGTGGCTGCGGGATCTATCCGCCAGCTTGATCCGGCGGTGACGGCAAGTCGCAAGCTGCGCTTTTTTGCTTACGCTTTGCTGGACGATGCGATCGCGACCCATGCTGACGAGTATGCGCAATTGAACGGGCGGGGAATCAGGACCAATCCGCGGGGACGAGTCGTTTCTTCTTTGGCAGAGGTTTTTGAGTTCCATAAAGAAATTGGCGAGCAACGCGATGCTTTGCCCTATCAGATCGACGGTACGGTCGTGACGGTCAATGACGGTGCCCAGTACCGCCGAGCGGGCATTGTCGGTAAAACGCCTCGAGCGGCGATCGCGTTCAAATTTGCCGCTGAACAGGCGACTACGATCGTTCGAGCCGTTCGCTGGCAGGTCGGCCGGACCGGCGCGCTTACGCCGGTCGCTGTTATGGACCAGGTCTTGGTGGCCGGAACGACCGTGCAGCATGCGACGCTTCACAACATGGATGAAATCGAGCGGCTTGGGCTCAGGCTTGGCGATACGGTGATTCTCGAAAAAGCCGGCGATATTATCCCTAAGGTCATCCAGGTTCTGGCTGAACTTAGGACGGGTAAAGAAAAGAAAATCCCTGAACCGAAGGTTTGCCCTGCCTGCGGCAAACCGGTTGATCGGCGGGCTGGCGAAGTTGCCCTCGTTTGTACCAATGCCGATTGCCCGGCTAAGCATCTTGAGCGCATGGCGCATTTCGTGTCGCGTAAGGCGTTCAATATCGACCGGCTCGGCTACAGGCTGATTGAGCAGCTGATGAATTCGGGCCTTGTCGCGACGCCGGCTGATATCTTTAAATTAGAAAAGAGCGATCTGGTAGATCTTGAGCGTTTCGGCGAAAAATCAGCCGAGAACGTAATTGCCGGCATCGACGCCGCTCGGAAAATTGCTTTGCCTCGTTTTATCTTCGGCCTCGGCATTACGCATGTCGGAGAAGAGACGGCTGTTGACTTGGCGCGGCATTTTGGAACGCTGGCGGCTTTCCGAGGGAGTAGCCGCGAAGAGCTGGAAGCCATAGAGGGTATTGGCGATGTCGTAGCGAGCTCTATTGTTTCCTGGCTGGGGGAAAGTCAGAATCAGAAACTCTTAGATGATCTCTTGGCTGCCGGCGTAGAAGTTGAAGAAGAGGCGCTGAAACCGCGCAGTACTCGTTTCCAGGGAAAGACTTTTGTTTTAACCGGCACGCTGCCGACTTTGTCTCGCGATGAGGCCAAGGAGCTTGTTCGTGCCAATGGCGGCGAGGTCTCAAGCTCTGTATCCAAAAAGACCGACTATGTTTTGGCTGGAGAAGAAGCGGGGAGCAAGCTTGATAAGGCGAAAGAGCTAGGGGTTGAAATTATCGACGAAGAGGCGTTTTTCAAACTGATAAAATAGTGCTAGGATGGCCACATGTTAACCCCTCAAGATATCGACAACTTGGCCGCTTTGGGCCGCTTGGCTCTTTCCGAGGATGAGAAGACCGCCATCGCTAAAGACCTGGAATCAATTCTGGGCTACGTTTCCGAACTTTCAAACGCGCCGGCCGGACAGGCGGCTGACGTTTACGCTTCTACGAATGTCATGCGCGAGGACGGCGCGCCTCATGAGGCCGGCGTCCATACGGAAGCCTTGCTCGCTGAAGCGCCAAAACGCGAAGGCGGCTATTTGAAGGTTAAGCAGATTTTGGGCGGGGGCGATAACGCATAATTATGATCGATTTTTCCACACTGACCATCAAAGCGGCGCATGAGCTGATCGCCAAGAGAGAACTGACATCTCGCGCTTTGACTGAATATTATATAAACGCAATCGCTGAGAAGAACGCCGATTTGAACGTCTATCTCGAGGTATTCAGCGACGCTTTAGGGCAAGCCGATGCGGCTGATGCCGCCATTGCCGCCGGCGAACCGGTCATGGTTTTGACGGGCATTCCGATCGCGATCAAGGACAATATTTTAATCAAAGGGAAAAAGGCCTCGTCGGCTTCGAAAATTCTCGGAAATTACGTCGGGACTTATGATGCGACGGTTGTTAAAAAGCTAAAGGAACAGAAGGCGGTCCTGATCGGACGGGTCAACATGGATGAATTCGCCATGGGCGGCTCGACGGAAAATTCGGCTTTCGGTCCGACCAAGAACCCGGTCGATCCGACGAGAGTTCCGGGCGGGTCGTCTGGAGGATCGGCTGCGGCGGTTGCCGGAGATATGGCCTTAGCCGCTCTCGGATCTGATACCGGCGGTTCCATCCGCCAGCCGGCTAGCTTCTGCGGCGTGGTCGGCCTCAAGCCGACCTACGGTGCCGTTTCTCGCTATGGCCTGATGGCGATGGCTTCTTCTCTCGATCAGATCGGTCCGATCGTAAAATCAGTCGATGACGCTGAAATCATGTTTGCCGCTTTGGCTGGCAGGGATCCGTTGGATTCAACCAGTCTTGCTTCCTCAGCGGTTGCTTCTAAGGCCGGGCCGTATGTCGTCGGCGTCCCGTTCGACTTTTTGGGAGAGGGTCTGGATCCGGAGGTGAAGGCAAATTTCGAAGCCTCGCTTGAAAAACTGAAAGCCAAAGGCCATACGGTCAAGGAAATATCGCTCCCGGCCCTCAAATACTCCCTGGCTTGCTATTACGTTCTGATGCCGGCCGAGGCATCTACTAACCTGGCGCGGTTTGACGGCGTGCGTTACGGGGCCCTTAAGGAGGGCGCGAATCTCTTGGAGGACTATCTCAATTCCCGCGGCCAAGGCTTCGGCCGCGAGGTGCGCCGGCGGATCATGCTCGGTACCTATGTCCTCTCTGCCGGATATTACGACGCGTACTATCACAAGGCTAACGACGTCCGCCGCTTGATCGCGGCTGAGTATCGCAAGGCCTTCGAAACGGTCGACGTGATCGCCACGCCGACCGCGCCGTCGCCGGCTTTTAAACTCGGATCAAAAACGAGCGATCCATTGCAAATGTATCTCGAAGACATTTTTACCGTACCGGTTAATTTGGCCGGCGTTCCTGCGATTTCTGTTCCTTCAGGAAAGACTGCTGCCGGCTTGCCGCTGGGCATTCAATTTACCGCGCCGCATTTCGGTGAGCAGCTGCTCTTTGCGATCGGGCGCGATATCGAGCATAATTAGCTTATGCCGTCGATCAATTTCGACATCTTTTTCTCAAACGTTTACGGATGGATTTTCGGAGAGCGGGATATTTTTTCCGCGCTCGACCTTTTCTTGCTATGGTGGGGGATCATTTCGGTTTTCTTGTCGGTGTGCTTGATCATGATCGCTGCGTACTTGCTGATCAAGATCAATGAGCTCCAACGGGCAGACAATGAAAAGTACGCCCCTGATCCTAAATTGCTGGTATCTTCTCAGCCTGCTAATCCGCATTGGGAGCGGGTCCAGAAATATCTCGGCTCTGAAAGTCCGGCTGAATGGAAGCTGGCCATTCTGGAGGCCGATACGATGCTGGCCGATTTGCTCGAGATGCTGGGCTATCGAGGCGAGAGCTTGGGCGAACGGCTTAAGGCAGTTGAGCCGTCCGACTTCCTGACTTTGAACGACGCCTGGGAAGCTCACAAAGTCCGCAATCAGATCGCCCATGAGAAAGATTTCGTCCTGACCCAACGCGAAGTGCGCCGGGTCATCGACCAGTTTGAGCGGGTGTTCAAGGAGTTCAATTACATTTGACTTTTTGTTTTTTAGATTGTATAAGAAGACCGGACTTCCGTTGTCTGGAAATTACGAAAAAATATTCTTTGTTACGGAGGAAAGATACGTGTCTAAAAAGGGAGTGATCGTTAATTTCGATCGCAAACAGTTCATGGTTCTTAATGAACCTCTTCGTCAACCGATCAGGTGGGTTATAGACGTTGATGGCGTTGTCGAAAACGTCGAGGTTTACGTGGCGCAGGCCACCATGCTCGCAGGCGATATCTGGCTTAAGGCCTTTGCGGATAGCGTTGATTATCCCGATTGGGGCAATCTTCAAGTTCAGTATTCTGCCGAAACAGGCATCGCGACGGCCGAATCGATGGAAGGTCCCGCTTCGTACGCCATCGAATCTAAGCATGACCGATCGGACTTCGGCGAAGTCGGAGAGTCCGCGCAAGGGCCGACAGTGGAGTTTTCCGTCGAAAGCTTGGGCCGGATCCGGGTCCGCTTGTATTGGCTTCAGCCCGAAGATGGCGGGGGCAAGCGGTTCGTCTTTAACGGCTGGATTTTTGACGGAAGATTTCCTGTCAAAGGATACTATGACTTTGGATTTAATCCTGCAAAAGACGGTCAAACCCATCAGCGGGGATATCTTCAGATGGGGAAATGGCAGTAGATCTTTGTCGACGGCCCGGGAATACGTTCCTGGGCTTTTTCATTTGAAATTTTAAAGGCCTGTGGTATAGTAGTCAGCATACTATAGCGGGGTAGAGGAGAGGTACCTCGGGAGGCTCATAACCTCCAGACGCCGGTTCGATTCCGGCCCCCGCAACAAGCAAGGGAACACTAAAAAGCCCTACATAGCAACATTTTTCACCCGTTTAGCTCAGAGGCCTGTAAGAAGGCAGGGGGGTAACTCGTCATCAAGTATGAATAGCCGGCATAATCCAGAAAAGCGCTTCATTGAGGCCTATGATGCCTATGCTGACGCTATGCTGCGGTACTGCTACTTCAAGATTTCCGACCGCCATCGGGCCGAGGAATTGACCGAAGAGGCCTTCATGAAAGCCTGGCAATATCTCGTCAAAGGAGAAGACGTGGAAAACATGAGGGCTTTCCTGTATCGGATCCTTAATAATCTCATTATCGACGAATACCGCCGCAAGCGGACCAGTTCGCTTGATGACCTTGAGGCCGAAGGGTTTGAACTGTCTGACGCTCGGGCTCATACCGACATTGAAGAACAGGTTGAAATCAATCGCCTTCTGGGCATTATCGACCAATTGGACGGCAAGTATCGGGAGGTTGTTATCCTGCGGTATGTCGATGATCTGGGGGTGCGAGAAATTGCTGAGATTCTGGGAGAGGCTGAAAATACCATTTCCGTCCGAATCAACCGAGCCATTAAGCAGCTTAAAAAGCTGATGAAATTATGAGAAAAAAAACCAAAACTTTTGATCAGTTAATGAGCAGCCTCCGGGGTCTGCCTCTTAACCTCTCCGACAAGGCCAGCATGCGAGCCCGGCTTTTGGGTTACATGCGCGCCCATCCGCTCGAGCTTCGCGAGAAACAGCCGGCACCTTCGTTGGTCCGTTCGCCCTTGAGTCGGGAGTTTCGCTTTCGCGCTCTTGAGATCTTGCGCTACCGCTATGTCCCGGTCGCTTTGATCTTGGCGATCACGCTGTCTGGCGGCTTGTCAGCCGCTGCTGAAAGCGCTCTGCCTGGCCAGACGCTGTATCCTATTAAAACCGGTATTAACGAGGAGGTTGTGGCTATCGTTTCCGTCAAGGCTGAATCAAAAGCTAAGTGGGAAGGCAAGCGGGTGACTCGCCGGATCGAAGAGGCTAAGAAATTGGCGGTCGACGGCCAGTTGACCGTGGAAGCCAAGGAGACTATCGAAACAAAACTTAAAGAGCATGCCGACAAAGCATCTGAGAAGATTGCGGAGATAAAAGAGGAAGACAAGGTCGTTGCGGTGGCGGTGAGCACTGAAGTTGAAGCCGCTTTGCGCAACGGCCAGAAGGAATTGACTGCTGTCGCCGAGGAAACTGGCGAGGCTACGATTACGGCTATGGCCGAAACCGCTAGTTCAAGCGCGGCTACGATCGCGGTAAACAAGGCGGAGATTGTTAAAGAGGTGATTGTTGAAACGATCGCAGCCGCAACTACTACGCCAGTTCAGGTGGCTACCAGTACTGACAGCACCATGATGATTGTTGCCACCACCACGGCTACATCAACGATAGAGGCAGATACTCCTAGGAAAGACAAGACGGCAACCTCAACCGAACCGATCCGCAACGACCGCCAAGGGGTGACGGAGGAAGCTTTTTCTGCTGAAGTGCAGCGGCAGATCGAAATAAAGGTTCTGGAATCGATCTCTAACGGCACCTTGCGGATCGACCTCGGCTTTTAGTAGCCTCCTGAGCATTGCCAAAATCGCTTAAATGTGGATAATTTTAGTGTCCATGTCGGCGTAGCTCAGTCGGTTAGAGCGTGGGACTCATAAGCCCAAGGTCGGAGGTTCGATTCCTCCCGCCGACACCCTTGTTTGAACAAACAAGAAAAATGTGTAGAATAGTAGCGATGCAGTCGTAGCTCAACTGGTTAGAGCACCCGCCTGTCACGCGGGAGGTTGAGGGTTCAAGTCCCTTCGACTGCGCAGAGAAGCGCCCAAGGCCTACGCCTGGGCGTTTTACGTTGGTAGTATATAATGTAAGCCGTATGGAAATTATCGTTAGCGTCTTCTTGTTTGCGGCTTCCGCGGCCATTATCTGGTTTTTCAGCGGCTTGCTTATTGAGGCGGTGGACAAGCTGGCGCGGAACTTTAATAAGAGCGGCTTCGTCGTCGCTTTCTTTATTCTAGGGTTCCTGACGTCGATCAGCGAGATTTCGGTTGCGGTTAACGCCGGCTTAAGCGGGGTGCCGCAGATAGCGGTGGGTAACTTGGTAGGGGCTTCGCTGGTTATCCTGCTTCTGATCGTGCCGCTTTTGGCGGTGATAGGAAAAGGAATAGAGCTCAGCGAAACCGTGACCAGGAGAAACTTGGCGCTTTCTCTTTTGGTGGTAGTCTTGCCGGTGCTGCTCATCGTTGACGGTGACGCTACTCGCTCTGAGGGGCTCCTGGTCTTGGCGGCTTACGTGACGCTTCTTTTTGCTATTCGCAACCAGCCAAACATGCAAGCCGAACCGCCGGCGCTAACGGAAGCCTTGTTGGGGAAAAAGCACTTGTTCTTGCACGGTTTGCGCATCGTGCTGGGCGC